>JALYGX010000520.1 GCA_030776905.1 Cyanobacteriota bacterium
CAGTGTCCGACCGTACCACTGGCACTTGTACTCCAACTGACGAACCAATTCAGCCCAGCTTGCATCAGCAATCGCTTGAGCCAATTTATGGTTTTTCATCAAGTTCTTCACAACCAAATCCTCGACAGCAATCGTTTGATTTTCACGTACCAGTCGAGTAGTCAGCTTATGAAGGAAATCTGTTCGAGCCTCAGCAATGGTTGCATGGATTCTGGCAACCTGATGCCTTGCTTTCTCTCGATTATTAGAGCCTTTAACCTTGCGAGACAGTGCTTTTTGAGCCTGTCTCAACTTGTAACGAAGACGCTTAAAGTGCTTGGGATTAGCAATCTTCTCTCCGTCGCTGGTAGTAATCAACGAGGTGATTCCCGCGTCAATCCCTACCGCTTTATTGATTTGAGGCAGCGCCTTAACCGTGAGGTCGTCAACCAACAGGGAGACAAACCAACGTCCCGACGCATCCAGTTTGACGGTAACACTAGACGGTTCACATCCATCGGGCAGAGTCCGACTCCAGCGGATAGGCAGGGGTTTAGAACACTTTGCCAACCACAGTTGTCCATCCTTCCATCTAAAAGCTGCACGAGTAAACTCAGCGCTACCACCACTCCGCTTCTTTTTGAAGTTGGGGTATTTGGCGCGACCTGCCCAGAAGTTAGTAAACGCCTTTTGCAGATTTCTCAACCCTTGCTGCAATGGCACAGAACTGACTTCGTTGAGAAATTGCAAGTCTTGTTGCTTTTTCCAGTCCGTCAGCATAGCGGATGTCTGCTTATAGTCAATCCGCTCCGTATGAGCGTACCACCCTTGAGTCCTGGTATGCAGAGCTTTGTTGTAAACCAACCGAACGCAACCCAGTGTGCGGCGCAAGAGTTGTTCTTGTTCCAACGTTGGGTAAAAACGGTATCGGTAGGCTTTTTCTGTCATGCCTTACATTCTACCAGAGTTCCTGTAAAGCCGTCCTGGAAGGACGGGGTTTTAAACCCATTTTTTTGATAAATTTTCTGGTGGGCAGACTAAATTAAGTCGCTCCTGAATCGAGCCTCTAGACACAACGCCCTCAGTTGATTGGGCAAGGCGCACCGCTAGAAGCGATCGCAGGGGATTCGTCGCGAGTTAAACTATTGAAACTAACTACCTGACGCGGCACTCCGTCCATTCCCTACGCTGTCGCTCTCCACACAAGATGAAAATTCCTCTTCCCCATTCCCTCCTCCCCATTCCCTATTCCCTCTAGCCAGCTACTATGCCTACATTTTTATTAGAAGTCGGTACAGAAGAATTACCCGCAGATTTTGTTGATAGTGCGATCGAGCAATGGCAGGCGCGTATTCCCAAAAGCCTCGAAGAGCAGTTCCTGACGGCAGAGGCGATCGAGATTTACGGAACACCGCGACGCCTTGCCGTGCTAATTAAAGGACTGCCAGCGCAGCAACCCAACCGAGAAGAAGAAGTAAAAGGCCCACCAGCAAGTGCAGCGTTTAAGGATGGCAAGCCAACGCAAGCCGCCGCAGGCTTTGCTCGGAAGCAGGGGGTAGAACTGGAGGCTTTGGAAGTCAGAGATACCGATAAAGGGGCATTTGTCTTTGCGCTGAAGAAAACAGCCGGACGTTCTGTAACAGAGATTCTCACCGAACTGATTCCACCGTGGATTTTTGGCTTGGAAGGCAAGCGGTTTATGCGGTGGGGGGATGGCGACTTGAGGTTTTCTCGACCGATTCGCTGGCTAGTAGCCTTGTTGGAGGGGGATGTGCTACCAGTTGAGTTAGTGAATGGTTCTGAGGTCATTAAGAGCGATCGCATTTCCTACGGGCATCGGATTTTGCATCCCCAATCCCTAGAGATTCCCCAAGCCCCTGATTATGTCCAATGTTTGCATTCTGCCTATGTCGCTGTCGAATTAGATGAGCGTCGGGGTAAAATTCAGAGCGGCGTTAAGGAAGCGGCTCAAAAGCTGGATGGTAATGCTCCCCTGTACTCGGATTTATGGGAAGAAGTTACCAACTTAGTAGAATGGCCCACAGCCGTTATCGGCAAATTTGACTCGGAATTCTTGAGTCTGCCGTCAGAAGTAGTGACGGAAGTGATGGTAACTCATCAACGCTACTTTCCGGTTTTCAAAAATGAAGTAGGCGGGGAATTACTGCCCTATTTCATCACCATTTCTAATGGTGACCCGGCAAAATCTGACATCATTGCGGCGGGTAATGAGCGAGTCATCAAGGCACGGTTAGCAGATGGTCAGTATTTTTACAAAACCGACTTAGCCTCACCCCTGGATGCTTACTTGCCCAAGTTGGAGAAAGTGACGTTTCAGGATGAGTTAGGTTCAGTACGCCAGAAGGTGACGCGAATTGAAAAGATTGCCGCTCAGATTAGCGACCAACTAAAGGTTTCAGATACAGAGCGTACTGATATTCTACGAGCGGCTTTGCTTTGTAAAGCTGACCTCGTTACCCAAATGGTTTACGAATTTCCAGAATTGCAAGGGGTGATGGGTTCAAAATATGCCGCCGCTAGTGGAGAATCACAGGCAGTGGCAACGGCAATTGTTGAGCATTATTTGCCCAAAGGCGCGGGGGATTCTTTACCTCAAACTCTCACGGGTCGAGTTGTTGGTTTGGCTGACCGTCTCGATACATTGATCAGTATCTTTGGTCTAGGAATGCTGCCAACAGGTTCATCTGACCCCTTTGCCCTACGTCGTGCGGCAACGGCTGTCATTAATATTACTTGGGCAGCAGAGTTTCCGATTAATTTGCAGCAGTTGTTAGAGCAAATTTCAGCAGATTTTGTTGCCGCTTATCCGGGAAAGAATCCGCCTGTGGAGTCGTTACAAGAGTTTTTCTTGCAACGCATCCGCACGCTGCTACAAGAGGATCGGAGTATTGATTACGATTTGGTGAATGCCGTGCTGGGAGAGAATGACCCAGAATATACGGAACGGGCATTAAAAGATTTATTGGATGTACGCGATCGCGCTTTATTCCTGCAAGAAATCCGCAATAATGGCAAACTGGCACAGATTTACGAAACTGTTAACCGTTCTACCCGTTTAGGCGCTCAAGGTGATTTGGATACACAACAGCTAGAACCGCAAGCTGTTGTCCGTCCAGAACTCTTCCAAAAAGGCTCAGAGCAAGCTTTCTACGAGGCAATAGTACAGCTTGTCCCGCAAACTCAAGCCTCTCAAAAACAACGAAATTACCAGCAACTGGTAGATGCCTTAGCGGAGATTGCTCCTACTGTTAGCACGTTCTTTGATGGCGCTGACAGCGTTTTGGTAATGGACTCCGATTTAGAAATTCGTCGCAATCGCTTGAATTTGCTAGGGTTACTGCGAAATCACGCTCGCGTCCTGGCTGATTTTGGTGCGATCGTGAAAAGTTAACTGACATCTGGCACCCCCCCACGGGTTCCCTTGGGTTCGGGGAGACTGAGGGGGTAAACGACGATTGAGGACATCAGGTGCAAGATGTAATCCCATCGCCCGACTAACCCTCTTTTGTCACTCTCACCGGAGACTATTCAGAAAGCATTGATTTTGTAGAGCGAACCATGAGTGCCCAAAATTCTAGGTGAGAGCGTATAAGCTATGTACACTCATCTTCGCCCTTTTGATCTGAATAGAGTGACACAAGAGGTTTAACACCTCCAAATTTTGGCATTGCCAATGATTAGGATAATTTGGTAGGAGCGAATCCCCCGCAATTGCCCCAACCCTTGACGAGGGTTAGGTACGGGGAACTCCCCCTATAGATGAAACGGTCCCCTGGTTCAGCAATACCCAATTTTTAACCTATAAAGGCACTGTTTCTCAAGTACTTTTTACACTGTGACTAGCTCTTCCTCTTCGTCATCTGCTTCCAGGACTACGTCATCCCACCATCCAGGTTGTAGGCATCCCAGTACCGTTTCCAGTTGGTATCCCTGACAGGTAATTATATAGTCGCAGCGACTAGAGACAACCCCATATACTTTAACCCACTGGAGCGGGTCAAACCGTTGATACTTTTCGGCAGCAATTACTTCTAGCACTGACCTTCTTCCGCGACTCGTTGAAGCCAGCTTTACCTATAGGGAGCTTTATCAACTCTACCAAAGGAGAGATTTAATCATTGACAAGTTGTAGGAAGAGTGTAGGTGATTAGAGGTTTTATGCAGAAAACAGCAATGTAGTAACACTCTGCAACACGCGCAGTCCTTGGATAGCTCCCCGGATCAGCCGAATAGCAGCAATGGGTTGGCGCATCATCCCTATGGCTAAAGGCAAAGGTAAAAGGGAACCATCAGGACTTAAGGCTGAGGTGAGATTCGGGAGGTTGTGGTGAGAGTCATCACTAATTACTCGCACCATTGCGACTGCTACTCCCGCTTGAGAGAGAACCTCCAAAGCCGCAAATCCCTCCATATCGACAACGTCAGTATTGTAGATTTGACCGAGATGGTGTTTTTCTGTTGCTGAATGAATTATGCGATCGCTTGTTAAACCTCTCACTAAAGAAGCTCTTTCTTGAAGCTTGTCGTGCAATAAAGTTGTTAATTTGCGATCGCACTCTCTTTGCAATGCAGGTTCATACGGAGTTGCGTTCGGACATAGTACTTTCTCTCCCTTATCTCCCTTGTCCTCCCTATCTACTACGTTTGACCGCAACTTGGGATCAGATCCATTGGGTTGATACACGCACCCTTGGTAAACCACAACGTCTCCAATGGCGTAATCAGGTGATAAGCTTCCACATAACCCCATCAGCAAAATTTTCGGCGGCGAATCCTGGGGAAAATGTCCAGCCTCTTGCAATCTTTCTAGATGCTTAGTGAATGGCATACAGCCAACTGGCATCGGCAGAACTAGCGGTTTGGGACAATTAATACGGCTTAAGCCTCGACAAACCGCTTGATATTCTGCACCTTGAGGAACCAGAATTGCCTGGATGGAGGGAAAATTAGACACTAAATCTTTGGCATTCTTATCCCAAATTCGGGCTTTCTACTGTGCTTGCTTTGCGCTTAGGTATCAACTGGCGTCCTTCTTCTCGTCCTTGGAGAGCGATCGCTTCACGGCAAACGGGGTCGTCCACCATCTCAGCATAGGGACTGACCAAAACCTCAGCTTCCCGTTCGGTGTCAAACGCCTTTTCCCAGAAGGGAATGCCTCGTAGGCGATCGTGAGTCTCACTATCCAACTGGGGCCAAGGAAGTTGTTCGGGTTCATACTCCAGATGGCTTTCCATAAAGCTGCGGCAGAACAACTTTTTATGAGCTTCAGAGCCAATTTTCATGGGTGAACATTCATTTCTTATTGTCGTTTTAGTAGTTTATACTCTTCTAGACGATTGGCAGTAAA
>JALYGX010000521.1 GCA_030776905.1 Cyanobacteriota bacterium
CCAAACCCAGGCAGGCGACAGATTCAGAAGCTTGAGGCGATCGCGTCACGGTTAGGTTACGGCGTCGCTGAAGAAAGGGGTGAAGCATGAGTCTCATCCCTAGCAGCAGAAACAACCTTTGTCCAGTTTGTGAAATTAGCGACGGACGTTGTAGGCAAGGAAGAGAAGACGCTGACTACTGGCAATGCATGACTTATGCCGACGCCAAAAAAGGTGATGTTATCAGCGGCTACAAGTGCTTAGGGCAGTCAAAGAATGGTCTTTGGGGTCAGTTCCGGATTGATAACTCCCAAGAGTGGAGTGAGCAACAGCGGCTTGAGTGGAAACAACGTAACCAGCAACGCCAGCAACAGATCATCAGAGATGAGGAAGAGCGGCGGCAAAAATCGCTAAAAGCAGAAGACCGCCACGCGCAATACACAAGCCTACTGTCTGAGCTGGCGTTGCATTCTGAAGACAGAGAAGATCTAATTCGTCGTGGCTTCAGTACCGAGCAGATCGAGCTATCTGGTTTCAAATCTGTAGAAAAATACCAAACACTTCAAAAACAATATACCGAATTACTCCCAGGTATCGGCGCGGGCGGAGGCTCGTTGATTGTTAGTAACGATGGCTATTTAATTCCCGTTCGTAATGCTGACGGGTTAATTGTCGCTTGCCAAATTAGGCTAAGGAGTTTGCCAGCCGGGGAAAAAAACCGTTACAGATGGCTGTCAAGTAAAAAAGCGTCAGCCCATATTTATACAACTGGCTTTAATCCTAAAGGCGAGATGCCCTTGGCAATTCATCGTCCACAAGGCAAGCCAACAGGACTCGGATTGATCGAGGGAACGGGGGCTAAACCGTTCTTACCGAGTCAGTGGTTTAACGTGCTAGTCATCGGAGCAGCGGGAGGGCTGTTTGCGTCTAGTGAGTCTATCTTCAAAAGTTGCCTGGAGCGGTTCTCAGAAGAGCTAGGAGGAACGAGAGAGATTGCTATCTACCCAGATAAGGGCAGCGTCATTGACATAGGTGTGATGAGCCGATGGCGAAAAACTATCGACCTTTTAGAGAAGTGGGATTGGTCTGTAAAAGTTGCATGGTGGGGTCAGGTTGACAAAAGTTTTCCCGACATTGATGAGCTATCAGAATTTGAAAGAGGGCTGATAAAGTTCATCAGTGTTGAGGAGTTTTTCAAGATAGAGAAGAAGGAACAGAAGAAGCTAGAGCAAGCCAAGAAGAAGGCAGATGAGGCACGTCAGCGTGAAATAGAAGATGGACGCTACCAGGATTTAACGTCAATCACAGAAGTCCCCTGGAAGAGAGTAAACACACCAAAGTTAAACCTAGACGAGTTGGCGCTAGAACCTGGGTTCCTCTATCTGCTTATCGCTGCTAAAAGTACGGGAAAAACCAGTGGCGTAGCCATGCCTCTGGTAGCAAAAGCGATCGCAACTCTGATCGTTACACACCTTCGCAGTTTGGGACTTGAAAGCTCTCAAAAGCTGGGAGTGCCTTGGCAGGATGATATTCAGATCGACGGAGTAAGTAAGCTAGCTTGTACCATCAACAGTTTGTATAAAGTAAATCCTACTATCCTTTCAAAGGAGGGCAGTTTTTTCTTGATGGATGAGGCTGACCAGGTTCTGGCTCAAGCCTTTGAAGACATCTGCAATAAGCAAGGTGAGCGGATGCTAATACTTCGAGCTATTGAGCATCACCTGAAAAGAGCAATCAGAAGTAATGGTCTTGGTGTTCTTATGAGCGCTGACCTCACCCAAAAGGAAATAGATCTTCTCAAAAAACTCTTTCCTGACTTGCCAATACGGGTCATTATCAACGACTACCAGCCTAAAATGGGTAAGCTCTACTTTGACGAAAGTGGCAAGCCTGACCGAGTTATCAGCAAGATTCTGGAACGTTGCAAAGCTGGCTTACCTTGCTTCGTGGTTTCCGATTTTAAAGGAAGTATGCGCGGCTGCAAATCAATAGCAGAGCTAATCAGAAGACAATGCCCAGAGTTGAGAGTTGAGGAAATCAACGGCGACGTTACGAAGCATCCACAGGTTATCGACTTCCTGAAACATATCGACAAAGCTTCAAAGGATGTTGACTTAATTATCTGTAGCCCAGCCGTCACGAGTGGCATATCTATCGAGAATCAGCGTTTCATCGGCGGCGTGTTTGGGATCTTTTTTGGAGTGCTGTCAGTTAGCAAGGCGTGTCAAGCGCTGGCACGAATCAGGGGCGCTGAAATCATCCACGTCTGGGCGGCAAACAAGGCTAAGGGCGGTAAACGAGAGAATGGATTGATTGACCCTGAAGCCATTAAGCAACGAAGATATAGCAACCACTCTCGGAATGCAAGATTTATT
The DNA here is from genome assembly GCA_030776905.1 of Cyanobacteriota bacterium. Classification (GTDB taxonomy): domain Bacteria; phylum Cyanobacteriota; class Cyanobacteriia; order Cyanobacteriales; family Coleofasciculaceae; genus CADCTM01. The sequence continues at coordinate 2,355 of JALYGX010000521.1, forward strand.
CAGTCATTTGTGGTTGACTACGACCCGATGACCGGAGAGTTTTTGTCGCCTTGGTTTGACCACTACTGCAAGCTAATAGCGCAGGAGAATTTAGAAAAAAACGCTTACAGACGTAGGATGAAAGAAAAGCTGATAGCTGAGGGCTATGAGCTTGGCGAAGTGGAGGAATCGGAGTCGGTCAAGAATCTTGCCAGCGAACTGGAAAGAGGATTCAAGCAAACTACCATTGCTATTGCTCAATCCCTGGACAAAGGCACCTTGCTCAGTGACACAGAGTATGAGCTTTATAAGCAAATTACCAAAGAGCCTAAACCCACTCCACAACATCAACAGTTTGTTGTTAGTCGCGAGACTGACTTTAAAAAAACTGTCCTTTACCATAGCCTAGGAGAAGAGTTAATCAGTCGGCTAACTCATGAAGTCAAAGTGCCTGTAGAAGTGCCTGTAGAGACACCTGTAGAAGCAGAAGAGCAACCCACTGAAGAGAAGGTAAAGGTAGAGAAAGAGACGGTTACTCTAAGCGGGTATGCAGCGGCAGCTATGAAGATTTCAGGGAACTTCAAGAGCGAACTAGAAAGCTATCATCTACTGCGATGTGATATCAGCGATTCAGCGGCAAAAGACTGGTGGGCTGAATCAAAACAGCTTGAGTTTTCAGGTGAGCGATTTGCTGGCGATACCACCTGGAATGCTCGGAAAAAAGCGGCTAGAGATTTTCTAGAGGTGCCACAATTCATTGATAAACACAAGGATGTCGAGAGAATTCCTGAACAGGAAATTAGAGCAATGGCAATAAAAGCCAGGTGCTATGCGGATTTATGCTGTGAGGTTCTTGGGTTAAAGCAAGTAAAGAATCCAAAGACCAGAGATGCTCAGATAGTAGGCGAGATACTTAACCAAGTCGGGATAAAAATCGACAGCAAGCGCAATCGCCAAACCAACACTTATGAGCGTTGGATAGACCTGGAATCACTAGCGCAATGCGAGGCTTATCATCAACATAAGTTACGGCAAAAAGCGGAGCGTGAAGCCAAGGCACAAGCCAAGTTGGGAATTGAGCCGGAATATCTGACTGCCACTGAGAAGCTCAAGGAAGCGCTAGCAACCTGCAAGACATTAGAAGAGTTTGCCGCTGCTATCCAAGGCTATACATCCAGTGAGATTACTGAAGCGGTCTATTTGCAAGATTCGCAGCATCTGAGAACAGAGCGGTTGAACTGGTTAGAAGCGTTAGAGGCGACGGTAATGCCGTCTGATGTTGAGCCAGCGGGGGAAAGTGCGATCGCTTCAGACGGATTACAAACCAAGGTGGAGTCTGACCAAGGTTTGGGGGCTACCGTTCGAGCCTATGCCGAGCTACTGGCTGAGGGGGTGGCGTGTGGCGTCGAAGCTATCTTGATCTTGCTTAAGCCTTGGAGTGCTGAGGAACGATGGGGGGCATTCTTGGAGCTTGAGCAACAAGCACCGGAGAAGATGGAGCGGCTGGCTGCGATCGCCCCGAATTGGTCTGAGTGGTGTGATGCTTAGGAGTTCCTGTGCTGGATGCCGACGATTAAGAATGCGATCTGCGCTAGCCTTCGGCTTCTCCAACGGAGTACGCTCTTCTCGCAACGCGATCGCATCAGGTCACAGGATTCTGAATGATTGAGTGTTTGGAATCGATATTTTTTGAAGAGCAACTCAAGGCTATTTAATCCGTCGCATAAGCTCTTGACGAAAATCTTCACTACTGTAGCCAAGCGATATACATCGATCTATGGTTTGGTCTACAAGTTCGGCAAGAGTGGGGGGATTTCGCTCAGAATAGGTTTTCATCAATGAAATGAGTACAGTTGCCGTCTTCTCAAAACTACGTGGCTCCAAGTCCTGGAGGGCGCGGCTTGACTGACTAATGGCATTAACCAGTATTTCGTCAATGTCTATCCGTTGCGGTTCTCTCTCTTGTGCCGAGAAAGATGATTCTTCAGGGTCGTGGTGAGCAACGACGATTGAACTGGGTTCAGCTTGATCAGGCTCGGCTACACGAGCTTCAACAGTAGAGGAGGAAGCGTTGGTTAGGCGGAAAGCTTCTCTTAAGGCTTGCCAGTTTTGAGCCTTGGGACTCGCCTTTGATTCAACACCTTGCCGTGACACCCCAAACATCGAGGCAACGTCACTATAGGTCAAGTCTTGTTCGCTTGAAATAAAGGCATCCCTAATCACCTTCCAGTCGATTTTTTTTGGCACTGACTTCTTTTACCCTAAAACCCTAATTCCACCCTAATAACCCTAAATAGGGATTGCCTACCCTAAAACCCTCACATAAGCGCTCTGTGCCCCTTAAGAGCGGTTCTAGGGGTATTGTTGTTGGTCTGGTATGGAGTCAGGGGATAAGTCGTCATAAGTCCATTTACCGACATTTTCCTCAACCGGAGACAGCATAGACAACGCACTAACAGCCCCTAAAACCTGCTCTTCCCTAACTTCAATGTAGTTCTGGACGTGCTGTAAATTTCGGTGTCCCGATACTTGTTGGATGACTCTTAACGGGATACCCGCGTCACTCATCTGGGTTAGA
>JALYGX010000522.1 GCA_030776905.1 Cyanobacteriota bacterium
CCTGTAGAGGGGCAATGTCCACCTACTGCTGAAATCAAAAGTAAGGGCGCACAGCCGTGCGCTCCTACAGAGGGATTTTCAGTGGTTCCTAGGCGGGAATTCATTTCTCGCGTCCAGCGTCACCCCATTCCCCGTTCCCTATTCCCAAAAGCCAGGGGTTTCCACCACAAGTACGGAAGAGCCATTTTTTGTTGTATGGTGTATTATTTGTTGCGCTTGGTGCGATCGCGTAAAATCCTTTCCCTATGACCTTGCTTTCGTTTGAGCATATTCCAATTCAAGAGTGTGGAGAGTCGCTTGTAAATCTTGCCGATTATCCGTTTGAATTAGAACCTGTCTATTACAGACAAGGGCTATCAAACGACTACCAGATGTATGCTAGAGAGTCTGTCGTAGAAAAGCTAATCCGGATTCAGCATAAATTAAAAGACTTCCGATTTAAAATATGGGATGCTTGGCGATCGCGAGACGTGCAAAATAATATTTATCAAAAGTTTTGGAATGAGTTAAAAAACTTTAATCCTGACTGGAGCGATGAAAAATTAGCCATTGAAGTAGGCAAATTTGTAACGGCAGCAACTAATCCTCAAAGAATTCCTCCTCACGCCACTGGAGGCGCGATCGACCTGACGCTAGTTGATTCATCCGGTCAGGAATTGGATATGGGAACAGAATTCGATAGCTTTAGCCCAGAAAGCGCGTCTCTATACTACGAAGATGGGGCTAAAAATTCGGTTATCAGAGCGAACCGAAGGCTACTTCGAGAGGCAATGAGCGAGGAAGGCTTTAGATTCGATGCTGATGAGTGGTGGCATTATGATTTCGGCAACCAACTTTGGGCGGCGGCTCTTGGGAAACCTTTTGCTATATATGGTGAAAAAACTTCACCATAATTAAAACCAACTCCAGCAGCATTCTTCTTAAACTTGAATCACACCTTAAATAAACTAGGAGTTGAAAGATGGCTGGAAAGAAGATCTTAATGCTCGTTGGTGACTTTGTTGAAGACTATGAAGTGATGGTTCCCTTTCAGGCATTGCAGATGGTGGGACATACCGTTCATGCGGTTTGCCCTGATAAGAAAGCTGGAGAAACGGTACGTACAGCCGTCCATGACTTTGAAGGCGACCAAACTTACAGCGAAAAACCCGGACACAACTTCAAACTGAACGCGACGTTTGACGAAGTAACAGCCGACAGTTACGACGCATTGGTGATTCCTGGCGGTAGGGCACCGGAATATATCCGCCTCAACGAGAAGGTGCTAGAGATTACCCGTCATTTTGCCGAAACGAATAAGCCGATCGCATCTATTTGTCATGGATTGCAAGTTTTAGCCGCCGCAGGTGTACTCGAAGGCAAGAGTTGCACGGCTTACCCAGCTTGTGGCCCAGATGTAACCCGTGCGGGTGGACTGTATACCCATATCCCACCAGACGAAGCAATGGTAGATGGCAATTTGGTAACAGCACCAGCTTGGCCTGCTCATCCTAGCTGGTTAGCCCAATTCCTGAAGCTGTTGGGAACGAAGATCGAGCATCAACAGATGGTTGCCGTTTAAAGTATTTGTTTTAGGGCGTATGATCATACGCCCCTACTGAGTTGCCATTAGAGGACAAGTAGCATATAAGAAATACTCACCTGCAACTAAAGAATATCTGTGGCTAAGTCAGAAGCATCAAATCCTCAAACAGCCTCTCCTCTTGCCCGTACCCCCTTATATCAACTTGCTCTAGAACAAAAAGCCCGACTTACCGCTTTTTCCGGTTGGGAAATGCCAGTGCAGTACATTGGCATTGGACAAGAACATGAGGCAGTGCGGACATCAGCCGGGATGTTCGATATCTCCCACATGGGCAAATTTGCGTTTAAGGGCAGACAACTACTGGATGCTTTACAGCCTCTAGTGCCTTCAGATTTAACACGGTTGCAACCGGGTGAAGCTCAATACACTGTTTTGCTAAATCCCCAAGCAGGCATCATCGACGACATTATCTTTTACTACCAGGGCGAAGATGAGGCGGGCGAGCAAAAAGGTATGATGATTGTCAACGCGGCAACCCGCACTAGAGATAAAGCTTGGTTAGCGGGAAATCTGGACGCGGCTTCAGTTAGTTTAGAAGACCTCTCGAAAGAAAAAGTCTTGATTGCGGTGCAGGGACCGCAAGCTGTTGCTTCTCTTCAGCCCTTGGTTCCGGAAGATTTGACACCGATAAAAGCCTTTGGGCATCTAGAAGCTACAGTACTAGGTCAACAGGCTTTTATCGCCAGGACAGGCTACACGGGGGAAGATGGGTTTGAGGTAATGGTCGATCCAGATATTGGGGTAGAGTTGTGGCGAAGTCTTTTTACCTCTGGAGTCGTACCCTGCGGTTTAGGGGCAAGAGATACCCTGCGACTGGAAGCTGCGATGGCACTCTACGGACAAGATATCAATGAAACCACAACTCCTTTAGAAGCAGGGTTAGGTTGGGTTGTTCACCTAGATACGAAAGGTGACTTTATCGGACGTTCCGTGCTGGAACAACAAAAGTCAACTGGAGTAGAAAAACGCCTAGTAGGAATAGAGATGCAGGGGCGTTATATTGCTCGTCACGGTTACCCCGTGCTGTATGAAGGAAAAAGTATTGGAGAAGTTACGAGTGGGACGCTATCACCCACAGTTGGAAAAGCGATCGCACTTGCCTATGTTCCTACTCAACTATCAAAAATAGGTCAGCAACTAGAAGTGGAAATTCGAGGAAAGGCTTATCCGGCGGTTGTCGTCAAGAAACCGTTTTACCGTTCCCCACATCGAATCAAGTAAATGTGCTGAGTGAGGCAATAAACTTTCATTACCTAGTGCTGTACTGGCATTTAGGCAATCTTTCTTTATTAGTATTCGCGGTTCACTATTGACCTTTGACAATCAACAGCGAACCGCGAACAACACTACGAGTTGCATTACATTGTGGACGTAACTTCGTTTTATCTTGAGCTAGGAGTACTCATGCGGTTAGAGTCCATAGCACCAGAACCATTATTGGGGCTACTCATCCGATCAGAATTAGTATTTTGGTTCGTGCTACTAGGAGTACTCATGCGGTTAGAATCCATAGCACCAGAGCTAGGAGTACTCATGCGATTAGAATCCATAGCACCAGAGTTTGAACGCGAGTTATCCATCTGGCTAGGATAGTTAGTGCTTGGTTGGCTCATCATCCTAGAACTAGCATTCATGCGATTGGCCATGTTCAGACCTATGCAATACCGATTTTGGGGAGTATAGCTACAGACACTGTCACTAAAATTTGTCTCGGCGAAAGCAGGGGTACTACTTGCAGCCATAACTAAAGCTGTACCGATAAATGAGAGGTATTTAAATCCAGCTTTCATTTTTATATACTGTCTTGAATTTTCCTCTTTTATCTAAGCAAATTAGAAGTCTCTAAAAATCCATCAATGGTTAGGAAGAGTTTTATTTTTGTCTGCATCTTTCGATACATAAAAATTTTTTTTTTTAAATAGGTCTTAGGTTATCTATCTGTGGGTAGAGATATTGCGGAATTTATCAAAACGCAGAATCGGATACGATTGGCGGGATGCTAAATCAACCGCCGAACCTATTTATCGGGTCTGCCAATTCTTTACCAGACAAGCAATAGAAAATTAAAAATTCAGGTCTAGGGATTGATAAGCAAGGAATTTTCAGTAGATTAGTTATTTATTAGTGAGTGGATGAATTAGTTGAGTAAACTGCTGCAAGGCTTTGGCATAGCGATCGCCTGCCACGTCCACAAAATCATTGTGACCTGCTTCATCTATCCATAGATAGGATTTTGGTTTAGGAGCCGCAGCAAAGAGTTTTTGCCCATGTTGGAAGGGGATAACTTCATCAGCTTTTCCATGCATCACCAGTACCGGACAATTGACTTTTTTGATTTTGTCGATGTTGCGGAATTTATCAAAAGGAAAAATTGGGATAGGTATCACCACTCGAAACGCACTGGTAAAAGAACTTTCCACAACCAAACCCGCCAGCGATTGGCGAGATGCCAAATCAACCGCCGAACCTGCACCAACTGAGCGTCCGTAAGCAATAATTCGTCGTGCTGGTACGCGCAACTGCTGGGTCAAATAATTGTAGGCTGTATCAATATCTCGATAAGCATTGCGTTCTGAAGGGTTTCCCTGGCTAGTGCCATACCCGCGATAATCGTAGGCAAAGACGCTAAACCCCATACCGTGCAATTTTTGCAGGACTGGCTCAATGTCTCCCAAATCCTCAGCATTGCCGTGGGTATAAAGAATGGTGTAGGTAGAGGCAGGATTTTGTCGATAAATTGCTGAAATCTGGATTTGGTCAGCCGTCGTTAGCTTCAGAATTTCCTTCGTGTCTTGGTAGGTGGAGGGTTGAGGCAGAAAAATCTTTTGGTCAGCGAAGAAGAAGGCGTATAGGCACAAGCAAGCGTAGATGAAGATTAGCGATCGCACCAGTCGTTTAAAGGTAAAGTCACCGATTAGCAGTCGTCTGAGGCTTTGTTTATCCATGAGTCTGTCATGAAGACTAGAAAATCTATACTTCCCCAACTCCCTACTTTTAGGTGAGGATAGCTCTACCGTATTTCAGATAATGGCTTGATGGCGATACCGAAGTGAGTAGAGTGCGATCGCTTAGTTTAAATTTGAATATTGCCTAAGGAAAGAAGTTGTACACTTAGCTCGGCTGTGTAGTGAGGACGTAAGATGAGCTTTGAATATCCTGAAGATTTGAAATATCTAGATACCCACGAGTATGTAAGGCTCGAAGGTGAAATTGCCACCCTTGGCATCAGTGCTTTCGCTGTTGACCAACTGGGAGATATAGTATTTCTGGAACTGCCAGAAGTTGGGGATGCCTTGGAAAAAGGCGAGAGCTTTGGAACCATTGAATCAGTAAAAGCCGTTGAGGATATGTATGCTCCAATCTCCGGGACGGTAATTGAGCGCAACGATGCGATGGTAGAGTCTCCAGAACTGATTTCAGAAGACCCCTACGGTGAGGGGTGGTTATTGAAGGTACGCATTGACGATGGTGAAGACTTAGGGGATACGCTGTCTGCCAGTGAGTATCGAGCAAATGTGGAAGGGGACTAACCCTGCTGACGCCTGAACGACAAGGGATTTGTTTTCGAGAAGCGCAACCGCCAGCAACCTTCGCCGAGAGATATTTTTGAGGGTCTGTTACAAAATAATAAGTGGTTGCGCCAGCCTTTGAAACTCGTGACGCACCACCGCCCTTTAGCAAATCGGTTTGATATGCGTAATATGGATGTCACAGTTAACCACGAAGCGAAAAGCGATCGCGAAAGCGTTGCAGGGCTTACCCCAACGCTGATGCAAAGCGCAGATCCAAACCTTCTTGACTCTCAGCAGAATTTCTCCTCACCAAACCGCTTGGCGTCTACCGATTCTTTTATAAAACGACACATTGGTCCTAGTGCCGATAAAGTTGGGCAGATGCTCAAGGTCTTGGGTTACTCAACCCTTGATGACCTTATTGATCGAGCTGTTCCCCCAGCTATTCGACTCGCTCGACCCCTACAATTACCAGAAGCCCAAAGCGAATACGCAGCCCTATCCCAGCTTAAAGAAATTGCCTCAAAAAACCAGGTGTTTCGGTCGTTCATCGGCATGGGATATTACGACTGCATCACTCCACCCGTAATCCAGCGCAACATCCTGGAAAATCCCGGTTGGTACACGGCTTACACCCCTTACCAAGCAGAGATTGCTCAAGGTCGTCTTGAGGCACTGCTAAACTTCCAGACGATGATTATTGACCTGACAGGTCTGGAAATTGCCAATGCTTCTTTACTTGATGAAGGCACCGCCGCCGCCGAAGCCATGAGCATGAGCTATGGCTTATCTAAGACTAAGGCTAATGGATTCTTTGTCTCTAGTGCTTGCCATCCCCAAACCATCGAAGTCGTGCAAACTCGTGCGAAACCTCTGGGTATTGAGGTGATTGTAGGCGACCATCAGAGCTTTGAATTTGAACAAGAGATTTTTGGCGCACTGCTACAGTACCCAGCGACGGATGGCACGATTTACGACTACCGGGAATTTATAGAAAAGGCTCATGCCGCTAAAGCCTTGGTGACCGTTGCCGCAGAACCCTTGAGCCTCGCACTGCTAACACCACCAGGAGAATTTGGGGCTGATATTGCGGTAGGAAGTACTCAACGCTTTGGCATTCCCCTAGGGTATGGGGGACCTCATGCCGCCTATTTTGCTACGCGAGAAGCCTACAAACGGCAGGCGCCAGGGCGGATTGTCGGTGTTTCTAAAGATGCTCAGGGCAAGCCTGCGTTGCGTTTAGCACTGCAAACCCGTGAGCAACACATCCGCCGCGACAAAGCGACGAGCAATATTTGTACCGCCCAAGTATTGCTGGCGGTGATGGCTTCGATGTATGCGGTTTATCACGGCCCAGAGGGAATTAAAACAATTGCTCAGAACGTCCATCAATTAACGGCAATTCTGGCAGAAGGGCTGAAGCGTCTTGGGTACAACATTGGTTCAGACTTGTTCTTTGATACGTTGCGGGTGGAATTAGGAAGCCGCAGCCAGTCAGAGATTTTAGAAGCTGCCCACACTCGTAAGATTAACTTGCGTCCTTTGGATGCCAATGCTGTAGGAATTACGTTGGATGAGACAACGACAGTACAAGATTTACAAGACCTGTTGGAGATTTTTGCAGGTGTAGGGGCGCAAGGAGTTGCGCCCCTACCGTTTACGGTGGAAGAATTGGCAAGTCAGGTGAAGTCGGATTTTGACCAATCGTTTGCTCGGCAAAGTAGTTATCTAACTCATCCTGTCTTTAACCGCTATCACTCGGAAACGGAGTTATTGCGCTACCTACATCGGCTACAAGCCAAGGACTTATCGC
>JALYGX010000523.1 GCA_030776905.1 Cyanobacteriota bacterium
ATTACGAACCAACAGAATAAGGGACACAACCTCTTCTTCTGTATATAGCACTCCTCAATGATTCGTGAAGGCGAAATCCCCGATTTCTCTAAAAAGTCGGGGATCTGAACCCCTGGTATCTCTCTAATACCATTTCACTTTTAATCCGCTACACATAGAACCCTCTAACCCCGAACAATAAAAATCTCTCCTTACGTTCCCCCCTTAGTAAGGGGGGCTAGGGGGGTAAGGGGGGAACAAGAAAAGTATCTGTAGCAAGCATTTAGTGAATTGGTATAACCTAATTGGGTTTGGGCGCTAGCTGAATAGCAGGACGCTGGGACAAAGCGTTTAAGCCCAAAAATAAAGCCGCAACAGTTCCACAGACGCAAACTTCGCCCGCTGAAATTTTTTCTAAAACCTCGTCTACTGGTATTAATACGATTTCAACGTCTTCTGTCACATCTAGCTGTTGTGTGCCAGAGGAATGGGCATTCTCAGCAATAAATAAATGAATTGTATTCGTATCCTTGACCGGATTATCATACAGCGTTGCTAGCTGAGTCATCTGCTCAGCAACATATCCAGTTTCTTCTTCTAATTCTCGCTGAGCGGCTGCCAGACTATTTTCTATTTGCGGATTGAAAGAACCAGCCGGAAGTTCTAATAAAATTTCGCTGACACCATGTCGGTATTGACGAACAAAGACTACCTCTCGATGCTGTGTAACGGCAAATACAAGAACAATATCAGGTCTGACATTTACAAAAAAGTCATCTATAACTCTACCATTCGGCAACTCGACCTCGTCTCGCCTAACTTGACACCATTGGTTGTCAAAGACAAGCTGTGAGTTGATGATTTTCCATTTCTGTATAGAACTCATTAACTAATTGTTAGTTGTTTTTGACTAATGACTAATAAAGAAATCGAGCTACTAAAAATAAAAATCAGGCTTCAGCCTTTACCATATTTAGCGGAGTGTTATTTATTAACCTCAATAAATGTAACTAAACTAATAATTCTTGTAAAGCAAGTGGGGCAAAATCTACAAAAACTATGCGCATAGACGTTGAAACCTTTACGGTAAGTAAGCGGTTCCCTTTGACCATCAGTCGTGGCACAACATCTCAAACCACAAATGTCTGGGTGCGGATAGAGGAGGAAGGTGTTGAGGGATGGGGTGAAGCTTCTCCCTTTTCCATCATTACTGAAGACCGACAAAGTACTGAGGTTCTCTTTGAGGCGCTAAAGGAAGCAGCACAAATGCTGGAAACCTTTAGCCCTTGGGAGGGGCAGAAGATCGAGCAAGCGTTGGCAGAGGCAGAGATACCATCGGCGGCTCGTGCGTCAATCGATCTAGCTTTGTACGACTGGGTTGGGAAGCAGGTGGGCGTACCGTTGTGGCGTCTTTGGGGACTGAACCGCCGCCGGATCGTACCCACTTCCGTTACCGTTGGAATCAATTCGCCAGAGGGAGCAAGACAGCGAGTGCGCGATTGGCTGCCGTTTACGGGTGGAGGTGTTTTAAAAATAAAGCTAGGTTCTCCAGAAGGAATTGCCGCCGATCGCGAAATGCTGCTAGCTGTTCGAGAAGAAGCCCCCGAAGCCGAGTTGAGTGTCGATGCCAACGGGGGTTGGAGTTTGGATGAGGCGGTGAAAATGTGTGACTGGCTGGCTAGTCAGGGAGTTAGGCACGTAGAACAGCCTCTGGCAACGGGAGAAGAAGACAAGTTGCCAATGCTGTATGAGCGATCGCCTTTACCCATTTTTGTCGATGAAAGTTGCTTCACGAGTAGCGATATCCCCCGCTTGGCAAACTGTGTACATGGCATTAACATCAAACTCATGAAATCGGGAGGCTTAACCGAGGCAATGCGGATGGTGCACACAGCAAGAGCTTGTGGGTTGCAGGTGATGTTCGGTTGCTATTCCGATAGCACCCTGGCAAATACGGCGGCATCGCAACTCTCACCGTTAGCTGATTATCTGGATTTAGACAGCCATCTAAACTTAGTAGACGACCCCTTCACAGGCGCTACTTTACAGAATGGGTGTTTGATACCTAACGATTTACCAGGACTGGGGGTGCAACGCCATGCGTCTGAGCCATGATCGTCGCGTTGCCGTTTTGCTGCATGAGGGAATTCGGGGTTCCAATGGCAAAACTGGGCTAACGCTTTTACGGTATAGTGAAGCGCCGATTGTGGCAGCAATCGACCGGGAGTGTGCGGGGGAGTCTTTGTCTCAACTCACGGGTATTTCCTGCGATGCCCCAATTGTTGATTCGGTGGCGTCAGCACTGGCTTATCAACCTGATGTCCTAGCGATTGGGATTGCACCCTCTGGAGGTGTCCTACCGGATGCTTGGTGGCAAGAGGTGAAGCAAGGAGTGGCGGCTGGGTTATCGGTGGTTAATGGCTTGCATACGCCAATGGCATCCCACCCAGAGTTACGGAGTCTACTCAAAGAAGGTCAGGTCATTTGGGATATTCGTCAAGAGCCAGCCGGATTAATTGTAGGGAGTGGGAAGGCGCGATCGCTTTCTTGTCAGCGCATCCTAACGGTTGGTACGGATATGAGCGTTGGCAAGATGTCGGCGAGTCTGGAATTAAATCGAGCAGCACAACGACGCGGGATACGATCGAAGTTCCTAGCCACGGGTCAAGCGGGTGTGATGATTGCCGGGGAGGGAATACCCTTAGATGCGATACGAGTAGACTTTGCTGCGGGTGCTGTAGAGCAGATGGTCATGCGATCGGGGAATGACTACGACTTGCTGATTGTTGAGGGGCAGGGTTCGCTGCTGCATCCGGGTTCAACAGCAACATTACCACTGATTCGCGGGACTCAGCCGAGTGGATTGGTGTTGGTGCATCGCGCAGGGCAAACTCATGTCCGCAATCACGATCATGTGCCGATTCCGCCCTTGCCTGAAGTGATACGGCTTTATGAGATGGTTGCTACGGCTGGAGGGGCTTTTGCTCCCGTGCAAGTCAAAGCGATCGCCCTTAATACGGGTCACTTAGAGGTTGAGGAGGCACAGAAGGCGATCGAGCAAGTACGGGACGAGACGGGGTTACCTTGCACTGATGCTGTCCGTTTTGGGGCTGATTTGCTGGTGGATGCAGTAATGAAAAACGTTAATTGAGAGGCTGAAAAATACTATTGATTTTGCTTACCCTATAGTTAAATGCTCTCAGATTGAACCATGCCAGTTACTGAACAGCGATATTATTCCCCAGAGGAATATTTAGCACTCGAGGAGGCGGCTGACTTCAAAAGTGAATACATCGATGGTGAAATTTTTCCGATGGCAGGTGGCTCTACTAATCACAATCAGATAGCTCTCAACTTTAGTACGGAGCTAAATTTTGCTTTCAAGAAATTAGACTACCGAGTGTTTATGAGTGACGTGCGTCTATGGATACCTAGCAGACGCATCTACACTTATCCCGATGTAATGGTAGTCGCAGGAGAGCCAGAGTATTTTAATGACCGCACGGATATGATTACAAATCCTAAACTAATTGCAGAGGTCTTGTCAGATTCTACTCAAGGATATGACCGAAGTGGAAAGTTTGAGGCATACCGCACGATTTCTAATTTTGAGGAATACTTGCTTTTCGATCCAACTAAAATTTATGTAGAACAGTATTCCAAGACAGCAAATAAGCGATGGTCACTGCGCGAATATGATACTGAAGATGAAACAATTACCTTAACCTCAGTGCAATTTCAAATTGCCCTTATGGATGTGTACAACAAGGTGCAGTTTGCAGAGGTGGATGTAGAAGGTGAACCCGTAAAGGGGCAGTAATTTTCCACAACGAGCAAGACAGTATAAACGCGATCGCAGACATTGCCTCTCAAGCCGATTTTCCTGTAATAGTCGATGATTTAAAGTAAACGCAAGCCAGAGACGAACCAGAAATGAGTCAGCCAAAACGTATATTAATAGTCGTTACCAGCCACGATCACATTGACGACACCCACCCGACCGGGCTTTGGTTGGAAGAATTCGCTATCCCCTATACAGAGTTTAAATCCAACGGCTTTGACGTAACCGTCGCCAGTCCCCAAGGAGGCAAAGCTCCACTCGATCCGCGTAGTGAACCCAAGCCAGAAGAAGCCAGCAACTCGGCAGAAGCACGAGCTGCCTTAGAGGATACCAAAGTTCTCGCTTCTCTGAGTGCCGAGGATTTCGACGCAATTTTCCTTCCCGGTGGACACGGAACGATGTTTGACCTTCCCAACAATGAGGCATTGCAAAAACTCCTGGGTGCTTTTGGTGAGACAGATAAAGTAATTGCCGCCGTCTGTCATGGTCCAGCAGGGTTTGTTGGGGTAACTTCGCCCAATGGTACGCCCTTGGTTGCGGGGAAAACCCTGACTGCCTTTACGGATGAGGAAGAGCGTGCCGTTGAACTAGATAAGCTGATGCCCTTTTTGTTGGAAACGAAGCTGCGCGAACTGGGTGGTCAGTTTATTGTTAAGCCAAACTGGTCTGACCATGTCGAGCAAGACGGCAAACTGATCACGGGTCAGAACCCACCATCATCAGGTAGCGTTGCCCGTGCAGTAATTGAAGCACTCAGTTAGCTTACCTTATCTATAAAAGGTAGAACCTCGAAGTAGTTCTGCCAAAAGACTAAACCGCACAATAACTTAGCAAGCCTCCCAGACATCTCCTCATGAAACTCTTCTGGAATTCACTGCTAATTTCTCTAGGCATCCTGCTGCCAACCTCAACATCAATTGTTTTAGCCCAGTCTCCAAAAACCCCAGAATCAATCGTTATCCCGGAGGCTGTACCAGTCCCGACGCAATCTACTCCAAAAGCTGAGGAAACGCCTGCGCCTGAAAAAACCGAAACAACCACAGCACCAGATTCTAAAGACTCAGACGAGGCAAAAGAACCAGAACTAACGCCGGAAGAACTCGCACAACAACAGAAGCTGATCGAAGGCGATCGCCTTTTCATGAGTGGGCAAATTGCAGAAGCTCAAAAGCTATATCGTGAAGCGAAAGCCCCGTTTCAAGCAGAGGGACAAGCAAAGGAGCAACCTAAGCCAATTTACGACCCAGCACAACTATCGCCAGAGGGTTCGGTGTACTGGCGTCAGTCGGGCGAGGGTTTGGAACAGAAGCTGAAAACTAAAGTTCTTGTGCCACTGGAATTTTTAGTTCAGCAGTATCCTGAATTTATCCCCGGTCATTTGCGCTACGCTCAGGCGCTCAAAGATTATGAGAACAAGCCAGAAGAAGCGTTACAAGTCTTAGAGCGTGCAACAACGGTGTATCCGGGAGAACCGGATTTGTTGAGAGCGAAAGTTACGGCGCTAGGGGAACAAAAGAAGTGGCTGGAGGCATCTCTAGCCGCACGACAATTTGCGTTGCTCTATGCGGATGCTTCTCAGAGTAAGGAGTTTGCAGCTTTAGCCGATGAGAATCTGGAGCGTTACAAGTCGCATCTGCGTCGTGAACTGAGGGGAAAAGCGATCGCTAACGCCATCACTGGTGCAATAGGTTTTGTATTTACAGGTAATTTGTTTGGTCCCATTTCTGCAATTGATTCAGCCGTAATGTTGCTTCGGGGAGAATCCACTGTTGGTAAATCAGTCACCAACCAAGTCAAGCGGCAGCTGCCACTCACAGAAGACGAACAGGTAGTGAACTACGTTCGTGAGGTAGGCAATAAATTAACGACGGTAGCGGGACGGAATGATTTTGAATATGAATTTTATGTCGTCCTCGACGATCGCCTCAATGCTTTTGCACTACCGGGAGGTAAGGTATTTGTCAATGCGGGTGCCATCTTGAAAACGAAATCTGAGGCAGAGTTGGCGGGTTTACTCGCTCACGAATTATCCCATGCCGTCTTGTCTCATGGTTTTCAGCTCGTTACCGAAGGGAATTTGCTGGCTAATGTCACTCAATATTTGCCCCTCGGCGGCACGCTCACTGATCTCGTCGTCCTGAACTACAGCCGAGATATGGAACGGCAGGCAGATGCTCTGGGTACGAGGATTCTCGCTTCTAGCGGCTATGCGGCGGATGGAATGCACAACCTGATGGTAACGCTGGATAAAGAAGAAAAAAAAGAAGGCGATCGCCCCGTATTTGCTTGGCTGGCAACTCACCCAGATACGAAGGAGCGGATGGGAAATTTGGAAAATATCATTGAGCGCAACGCCTACAACCGCTATACCTACCAAGGCGTTGCCCGACATCTCGAAATCCAAAAACGGGTAGCCGAACTCCTAAAACAGCACAAAGAACGCGATCGCCAAAAGAAATGAAGGGGCATAGTATATCTACTCATCTGAGAATTCCTCCTAATAAGTTGGATAGAATATTGGTGTCAATATCCCCTAGGGGGGTATACCATGTCTCAATCTCAAACTCAGGATCTGATCAACCGTCTTGCCAGAATTGAGGGACACGTCCGGGCTATCCGTCAGATGGTTGAAGCGGATAGACCTTGCCCTGATGTACTCTTGCAGATTGCGGCGGTTCGCTCGGCACTCAACAAAGTGGCAAAGATTCTCCTCAAAGAATACGCTCAACAGAACCTAGTAGATGCGGCTCAGGGCGGTAATCTTGAGGTGGAAATCGCCCGTTTGCGTGCAGCTCTGGACTCGCTAATTTAAGAGGAATGTCAATGGTGAAAGTAGGATTTTTGGGAACCGGACTGATGGGACAGCCGATGGCTCAACGGCTGTTGGAGGCTAAAGTTTCAGTGGTTGCATACAATCGCACGCCGTCGAAGTTGGAACCCTTGCGCTTAGCGGGGGCAGAGATTGCCGACTCGCCACAAAATGCGATCGCACAATCGGATTGTGTAATTTTAATGCTCACCAATGCCGCCGCTATCCAAGAACTTGTCTTGTCAGGAGCTTCCCGGCAACAGCTATCGGGGCGTACCATTATCCAGATGGGTACGATCGCACCTGGAGAAAGTAGAGAAATTCACGATGCGATCGCTACGGCAGGTGGTGACTACTTAGAAGCGCCAGTTTTAGGCAGCATCCCGCAAGTCAAGTCAGGGGAACTGCTAGTGATGGTGGGTGGTTCTCCCGAACAATTTCAAAAATGGTCTGAGCTTCTCAAACATTTTGGTCGAGAACCCCTGCTGATGGGTGCCGTTGGCTCGGCGGCAGCGACGAAACTAGCTCTGAACCAACTAATTGCTTCTCTTACCAGTGCTTTTGCCCTCAGTCTCGGCTTTGTTCAACGTCAGGGGGTTGAAGTCGAGCAGTTTATGCAAATTCTCCGACAGAGCGCTCTCTATGCCCCAACTTTTGATAAAAAGCTACAGCAGATGCTCGATGGTAATTATGCCAACGCAAATTTTCCTACTAAGCACCTATTAAAAGACACGAACTTATTCCTCAGTGAAGCTCAATCTGTTGGATTGAATACCAGCAGTTTAGAAGGTATTCGGAAAGTTTTGGAAACAACCCAACAGCTTGGTCTTTCTGACGCAGATTATTCATCACTATTTGCTGCTATTAATCCTCAGCAGCCTTGAACGTATGCGGAAAATGTTCCCATTCTTTGATTACAGCAATTTTCACTCTTTGTGTACCACACGGTAGGGGCGCAAGGCCTTGCGCTCCTACTCTAGTCCTGTATTTCACCGAGTTGAAAACTGCTATAAACAGTTTTATTTATGAAAGCTGTAGTCAAGGATTTTGGACAGAGCTTTAACTTATTCCTTGACATCAAAAGGCTCTCTGGGCAAAATTCTCAATTTTTGAGAAGTTCTTTAATTTGGCTCAATGGCTAACAGCTATTTGTGTGGCGGAAATAAAAGAATTGGATGCCAGCTACGCCGCATCAACTCACCCGCAAAGCTGCGTATCGGGAACTCAATCAGCTTGCCCAAGTTATCGGACGCGATCGCGATCGCACTAATATCAGAAACCGCAGCCGCGTCTAAAATCTCTACATGGGGATTTCCCAATCGCACCTCTGTATTGACCTGCAACCCAAGTTGTTCTAACTCAGCTTTAACCGCATCTAGCTTCTGTTGAGCTTCCCGTAGCTGGTAATCCTTCGGTATTTCACGACGCCCTCCTTCATCAACAACCCACATGAGTAGGCATTGTTGCAGGGAGTTATCCGGTCGTGTTTGGGCGTACTCCTTGACTTTTTGCAGGAGATATTGGGAAGAGTTGCTGCCGTTGTAGGGAATTAGCAAATACTGAAACAGGTGCTGGCAGCGCAAATCCAGTTCTTCACGGGTGTAAGTAGTAATTAATTGAGGTCGCAGGATGAGCAGGGGGGTTAGGCAGGATTTCGCCAAACCTGCTGTCGTGCTGCCAAATAGCTTTTCTTGCAACAAGCTTTGAATTGGCATTCCTAGGATGATGACATCAACCTTCTCCGCTTTGGCTACCCTTGGGATCGTGTCTAGGGGACGGCCTGAAGGAACTTCTATCTTGACTTCTACACCATCCGGTATAGTTTTCAGAAGTTGTTGCAAGCGAGTATGTGCTTTTGCGATCGCTTCGTCGTCTACTCTAGGGATTCCTCCCTCCTCCCACAAGGGAACGCTATGCAAGAAGATGAGCTGCTTCATGCCACTAGCCGCCAAACTACTTGCAAACTCCGCAAGCCGATACAAACCGTCAGAAAAATCGGTGCAGATTAGGCAACGCTGAAACATATATAGAGAGGATGGCTTTTTCCTAACACTACCACCTCAATTTACCTTTCTACTGCCTCCATAAGGTTGATTGATAAATCGAGGAGATAGGAAGAACAGAGAAAACCTTGCGGCGTTAAATCTCGCCCCTGAGTAATCTATTACTAACAAATAACTTTTTGATAGCGCTCAACTCACTTGAGGCGGTTGGTGAGCAAGGACATCATTTCGCTAGGTCTAATTATCTAGACACGAGACGCCCTTATTTAATTTAAAAATTTAGTCCTGCGGTCAAGGCATCTACTCAAGCAGACGGCTCTCTCTACCAATAATTCCGGAAAATACACTTAAATCAAATTCAACTAGTCAATTGACGCTATCCAGATAGAGGTGACGCCCCAGCATCCCCAGCTCCTTTCCTCGCTGGAACCGAGCAAGAGACGGAGGTCGCCCACTACTAAAAGGGCTACTACGACTCAAATTGAGGGCTTGGCCCTAGACCCCATTCGTGCTTCAGAAACTCTTTGTACATAGTTTCCCGCAACATCATTTGCTCGTAGAGCTTCACGAGGAAGTCCTGAGCTTGTTCGCGGCTCATCTTCTCTACTTGAGTTTGAAAAGACCGAATGCTGAACTGTTGTTCAAGTGATAGTTCGATGGGCTTAGACATAACTTACTCCTAAATGAAAAGAGAAGGTACTTTGTGGTCACATACACCCTGATGAGAGTGAGGGCTACGTATCGGTGAGCTATTCAGCCGTTACTCCTCTGTTATTAACAATCGTAACAACTGTTTGACAAATTCCCCATACGCCTAATTAGGTACTTTCTTTTATCCAAAAGATAGAAAGTTGATTCCGGAAAGTGACCAAAGTAGAGTTGAGGAAGTTGTATCAGGTCATCACAGGTCAAACTGCTCAAGGTGAACAATTATTAAGTATTTATACTTAGATTAAGATTCTGAGAACAACGAGGGAAAACGGCAATAGGGAATGGGGAACAAGAACCTTCCCCAATCTTTAAAGATGCGCCTAAAGGTAACTGGCTAAAATGAGGCTATGTCTCAATCCACCCCTGCCTCCAACCCTTTAGCTTCTGGCGACTCCTCATCAGAAGTGCGACCTCTACTCATCTTGGTTGACGGTCATTCTTTAGCCTTTCGCTCCTACTTCGCCTTTGCCAAAGGGCGAGATGGGGGCTTGAAAACCAGCACCGGAATTCCGACAAGCGTCTGTTTTGGTTTTCTCAAGTCGCTGTTAGAGGTGATGGGGTCAGAGCAACCCCAGTCAATGGCAGTGGCTTTTGACCTTGGTTTGCCGACGTTTCGCCATGAAGCGGACGATACTTATAAAGCCGACCGACCGGGGACACCGGAAGACTTCGTTCCGGATTTAAAAAATCTTCAGGAGTTGCTAGCAGCGTTTAATCTGCCAGTATTGACTTCTCCCGGTTATGAAGCAGATGATGTTTTGGCGACGCTGGCAACGCAGGCGAGTGAGACAGGTTATCAAGTCAAAATCTTAACAGGCGATCGCGATTTATTTCAGCTAGTTGACCCCGCAAAAGGCATCAGCGTTTTATACCTCAGCACTGATTTTTTGAAAGGCGGTCGTTCTACTGGACCAACGGAAATTAGACCCGAACAAGTTAAAGAGAAACTCGGCATCGCACCCGAACAAGTTGTAGATTTCAAAGCCCTGTGTGGGGACAAATCAGACAACATCCCTGGAGTTAAAGGAATTGGGGAAGTAACAGCGGTTAAGTTGCTCAACGAGTACGGTTCCCTAGACGCAATTTATGCGGCTTTAGACAATATTAAAGGTGCCACTAAGACAAAGCTGGAAGCTGGAAGACAAGACGCCGAACACTCCCGCTACTTAGCTCAACTAAAATTTGATGCTCCTGTAGACATTGAGCTAGAAGACGCCAAGCTAGAGGGGTTTGATACAGAAGTTCTCAAACCACTTCTGGAAAAGTTAGAGTTCAAGAGATTTTTAGGCAAAATTGACCAACTTCAGCAGACGTTTGGCGGGAGAGTTGTTGAAAATGACCCAATGCCTGTAGGGGCGACGCATACGTCGCCCCTACCTCCGGAACCAGCCACAACCCCAGAACCGGAACCCGAAGATGCTGACCTCTGGTTTTTCAGCGCGGCTGATACCGAAGCGGCTCAACAGCAGACATCGAAGCCATCTGAGTTTCAACCTAACATTATTGATACGCCAGAAAAACTCGCTCAGTTAGTTGAGCAGTTACAACAATGTACTGACTCCGCAACTCCTGTCGCCTGGGACACGGAAACAACGGCTTTAGAGCCACGGGATGCTGAGTTAGTGGGGATTGGTTGCTGTTTTGCACGTTCTACCCCCCCTACCCTCCCCTTGGTAAGGGGGGGAACTGATGGAAGCAACAGTGAAGTTCAGCCTTTAGATGTTGAGGTGGCTTATATTCCCATTGGGCATAAGGATGGGGGTAATTTAGACAAAGATACGGTTCTAGAAGCTTTGCGTCCAATTCTAGAGAGCGCTAACTATCCCAAAGCGTTACAGAATGCTAAATTTGACCGTTTGGTGTTTCGCTGCCAAGGCATTCAGCTAACGGGAGTCGTATTCGAGACAATGTTGGCGAGTTATCTTTTGGAACCAGAGGGTAGTCATAACCTCAGTGACCTTTCCTTGAGATACTTGGGGCTAAGTGCTAAAAGTTACAGTGACTTAGTACCGAAAGGCAAGACGATGGCAGATTTGGACATCCAAACGGTGGCAGATTACTGCGGCATGGATGTCTACACCACGTTTGGGTTAGTGGGAAAACTCAGAGAAGAACTAGAGAAAATCCCGGCATTGCATAAGTTGTTGCTGGAGGTTGAACAACCTCTGGAGCCTGTTTTAGCCCAGATGGAATATCAGGGAATTCGCATTGACTCAGCCTATCTCAAAGAACTCTCGCAACAGCTAGAAAAAGATTTAGAAAGAATTGAAGCAGATGCCTACGCTGCTGCTGGAGAGAAATTTAGCTTAGGCTCTCCCAAACAGTTGAGTCAGTTACTATTTGAAAAACTGAATTTAGACCGCAGGAAGTCGCGAAAAATTAAGACGGGCTATTCTACTGATGCAGCTACATTGGAAAAGCTCTCTGGTGACCATCCTGTTGTTGATGCGATTTTGGAACACCGTACTCTTTCTAAGTTGAAATCTACTTATGTAGATGCGCTACCGTTACTGGTGCGTCCAGATACGCATCGAGTGCATACGAATTTCAATCAAACCGGGACAACGACTGGGCGGCTATCTTCTTCTAATCCGAATTTACAAAATATTCCTATTCGTACTGCATTTAGTCGCCAGATTCGTAAGGCGTTTTTGCCAGAACAGGGTTGGTTGCTGATGTCGGCTGACTATTCGCAAATTGAACTGCGGATTTTGGCACATCTTACTAAAGAGCCTATATTAGTTGAAACTTATCAAAAGAATGAAGATATTCATACCGTAACGGCACGGTTGTTGTTTGAAAAGGAAGCGGTAACGCCAGATGAACGACGTTTGGGCAAGACGATTAATTTTGGCGTGATTTATGGGATGGGTGCGCAGCGATTTGCGCGGGAAGCTGGGGTGAAGGCGTCGGAAGGCCGGTTATTTATTGAACGGTTTAACCAGCGTTATCCCAAGGTATTTGATTATCTGCAACAACTGCAACGAGAAGCGATCGCACAAGGTTACGTTGAAACCATCTTAAAACGCCGCCGCTACTTCCACTTCAACAGCAACACCCTCCTCAGCTATCGAGGCAATGACCCGAACAAAATTGAACTTGACAAAGTCACCAAAGGTCTGAATCCAAATGATGCGGGTTTGCTACGTGCAGCCGCTAATGCTCCAATTCAAGGTTCTAGTGCCGATATCATCAAAATTGCAATGGTTAAAATGCACGAAGTTTTGAAGGATTATCAGGCGCGTTTACTCTTGCAAGTTCACGACGAATTAATCTTTGAAGTTCCCCCCTCTGAGTGGGAAGAATTGCAGCCGAAAATTAAGTCCACGATGGAATCAGCGATTGAGTTGAGTGTTCCTCTGGTGGCTGATGTTCATGCGGGGCAGAATTGGATGGAAGCGAAGTAGTTAATCAATACCAAAGGTGGGTTTTAAGCATTTCCTAACCTTAAAGATAGAAAGCCTTTCCAGAAAAATTATGCTCAGATTACAAAACATAATCAACGCCACTACTCTCGCTGTTCTTAGCCTACTTCTAACCAGAATTCCGTGGAGAACTAATGACTATTCTTGAAAAACTCACCCAATCCAGCACGGGTTTGCTCATGACCAGTGAATCTGATTATCCTTTTGAAACTTTTGTCTGGCCTGGTCAAGCAAAAGAAGCTCTAACAACGGAGAAACTTCTACAGCTAACCAATCATCCTAAAGATTTACCAGTAAAAACAGTTGAATTGGATGATTTCTTTCGTAATGCTGCACAAGAGAAGGAATGGCACGACGAACAACAGAAAGAAAATGTAAAAAAGTTTCAGTCTTTTGTAGAAACATTGAAAGCTAACCTTAATGATATAAAAGTTTATCGAGTTGGGGCGATTGCTATTGATGTTTATATTGTTGGTAAAACAGACGGCGGTGACTTAGCTGGGGTCTCAACAAAAGTTGTGGAGACTTAAATTTATTCTTTTTCTAATATGCGCATTTGCTTCGTCGGGGACTCCTTTGTAAATGGAACGGGTGACCCTGAGTATCTTGGTTGGACAGGTAGAATTTGTAGGGCGGCACGAAGGAAAGGTCTAGATATTACCTACTACAACCTTGGTATACGACGGAATACCAGCGCAGACATTGCTGTTCGTTGGTTAGAGGAAGTTTCTCGTCGTTTGCCTGAAGAATGTAATGGTAGGGTTGTGTTCTCTTTTGGTGTAAATGACACAACCCTTGAAGAGGGTAAAACCCGTATAAATTTTCAGAATTCAATAGAGAATACTTCTAAGATATTGACGGAGGCTAATCCGTTGTTTCCTGTGTTAATGGTAAGCCCACCTCCTGTGCCAGATATCGAGCAAAATATCAGAGTTGCAGAATTATCTAGACAATTTGACAGCGTTTGTCGGCAGTTGGGTGTACCTTACTTAGATGTTTTTAATCCTTTGCAGGCATCAACAGTTTGGCTGAAGGAGGCGGCAGCAAATGATGGTTATCATCCCGGTTTAGCTGGTTATTCAGAACTGGCAAAGTTGGTTGAACGTTGGTGTAGTTGGTTGTCTTGGATAGAGTAGGTTAACCTGAAATATTGCACTGTAAGTTAACTCAGGTCTAGCGGAAGTGCGATCGCATCTTCTCACCCTTCCTAGGCAAGATGTGCGATCGCAAATTAAGAGTTCGCGTCTTTACCCACTCTCGAACTACGATGAATTGGGGAAAACGCATCTCCAGAAGTTAACTCACTCAGCGGGTAATTTTGACAGATTATTTTTATGCCATTTTCACAGTTATCCAAATCTCTTAGAAGCATTAGTAGTACCTTCCTCATCCTTGGCTTGGTTGGCTGTGATAGCCTGTCTGGGTTGTTTGGGCAAACTACCTACTCTGTTAAAAAAGTCAGCGATGGGGACACAATCGCTGTAACCGATGTAAGTGGGAAGGGTATTAACGTGCGCTTCGCCTGTGTAGATGCGCCGGAAGTTCCTCATTCTACAAAGGAGCGAAATAGTAGAAAAGCTGCTGATAAAAATCAATTTAAGTGGGGCGAACAAGCAAAGCAGCGCTTGCAGCAGTTAGTCAAAAAAGGAGGCGATCGCGTTAAGTTGACAGTGACAGATACTGACCAATATGGGCGCAAAGTCAGTGAGGTACGTCTACCCGACGGCACCTTCGTTCAGCAAGTTTTGGCTCAAGAAGGACTCGTGCAAGTCTATAAACCTTACCTAAAAAACTGTCCTAGTGCCGATATTGTGCAAAAGGCA
>JALYGX010000524.1 GCA_030776905.1 Cyanobacteriota bacterium
AAAGAGCTTTATCACTCGGCTACCTGTAGACGAAGTAAAGTCTCTTGCACCAGACTTTGAAGTGCAAGAGTTATCAGCTCCTTTAGGAGGCGCAACATCGAGGGTAATTATCTCTTCCGTTGGTGATTTAGATAACCTTGCACCACTGATTCTCAAATGCTATGAGACAGAAGCTGCCAAACATTAGATTAGTTAAGGCATCCACTCTAAAAAATACTCACGCGACTGTCCTAAAGACAATAGACCTCTTGTACTCAAAACCCTTCGGGTGGGCACTGCATACCAACGCTAGAATCAGCTTTTCAAGTTCTAGTAGGCAGCGCCCACCCTACACCCAAAAGCTTTGTTGACAATAGTGCAAGATAGATCTGAATTTAGGTACTCTTGAGCCAAAAAAGCGGTTCTACCCTCGTAGAACCGCCAAGATCAAAAGTTAGCGGAGCAAACTTTAACGGGCGACACCGTGCTGAGAAGTCATATCAATTGGCTTCATCAGGTACAACCGCAGCAACTGCCAACCACTTGAAACGTAGAGAGGCAGCTTCTGGAAGAATTGCAGGAATTTAGGAGTGTTTGAAGAGGCGATCGCACTCAACTTCTCGTTATTCTTGATGCAAATATCTAAGCGATCGTAAAACTCTGGTTTCTCCACATCCAGAATCACCGGGAACACTCGTCCCGCCGTTTCGTTAGTCTTCTTAATGACGTGGATATCATACTCGCGTGCATCCAATCCCAAGGTCGCATAAAATCCAGAGCGCTGGATGTCATTGAGATACATCGTGGCAAATACCGACAGCAAGAAGAACCGGCACCACAGCTTCGCTTTCCAATCATTCAAAAACTGAGGCTGTGCCTTCATAATGGCATCGAAGAAATCGCCGTGGCGGTTTTCATCCTGACACCAGTTTTCAAAGAACCGGAAAATTGGATAGACACGGTCTTCTGGATGCGCTTCCAGATGCCGATAAATCGTGATGTAGCGCCAGTAACCAATCTTCTCTGAGAGGTAGGTGGCGTAGAAAATAAACTTGGGCTTAAAGAAGGTGTATTTGCGGCTCTTGGTCAGAAATCCTAAATCCAGGGATAAATTAAAGTCTGACATCGCCTTGTTCAGGAACCCGGCATGACGTGCCTCATCCCGTGACATTAAATTAAAGCACTCTGCCAGGAGGGGATTTTTGTCTTTTAAGCGCCGTCCCAATTCTTTGTAGAGCAAGAACCCGGAAAATTCTGCCGTGCAGGAACGCTCCAAGAACTCAACGAACAATTGGCGCTTTTCCCCATCAATATGATCCCAGGACTGCTCGAACTCCGCATCCCGCACGAAGTGATGACGATTGTAGTCGGCACGGAACTCTTCTAGGATTGCCAGCAGCTCATCCTCATTCGGCGAGAGATCCATCCGCGCCATTTCATCAAAGTCTGTGGTGTAGAACCGGGGCGTTAGCAGGGTTTCTTTCGCCGGGACTTTCACCCCTGGTCGCAATTCTTCAAAGCCAGGTTTTTTAAGGGAATCTACCATGTGCTTGTTTTTCTTGTCTTTGCTTAATAATTCTGGGCTAAGTGGTATGGCGATCGGTGAGCGACTTCAACGCACGCCTATAGTGGAATGCCTTCTGAGTCTACCAAGGTCTCGCTGAGTAGAAGACACCGCTAACATTAAGAGTTGCAACACAGCTTCAACTTTCGTGACATTTTCCGAGTTGGCTGGGTGTTGGGGGATAAATCAATCACTCTAGGAAGAGGGCTAATTCCTGTTCACAGCAAGCCCAGTTCCTTAAGGCTACGTTGCGTAATCTTAATTCGGGCAGGCAGATCCTCTGGTGTACGCATATCGATGGTCGTTGCGAAGAAGTAAACATTGTTGTTCTGCTCTAAATAGCCCACGAACCAACCAACTTCTGGCTTAGTGCTGTTTAACAATCCTGTTTTTCCTCGCAGTGTGTAGTCTGGAGTCTGTTCGCGTACCATAATGTCTTTGACGAGATCCATTGTCCGTTTCGAGAAAGGCAAATCACCTTGATGCAATCGTTGCAAGAACTTTATCTGCTCCTTGGGTGTAATTTGTAATGGTCCTTGCAGCCAGAAGCGATCAATGTCTTTAGCTGTCCCAATCTGACGGTTCCCGTAACCAACCCGATCAATGAATTGCTGCATCCGTTCACGTCCGGCTTTGCGTGCCAGCACTTGATAGAACCAGACAGTTGAATCCTTGAAGGCTTGACGCAAATTCGTATCGTGATTCCAATTACTGTACTCCCGCTGAATACCGTCCCAGGTGAGGACAGCGACATCATCAGCAATTACACCCGTTTCCAACGCGACCATCGCGTTAAAAATTTTGAATGTCGAAGCCGGAATCATTGCAGTTGCATTGCGTTGAGGATTATGTTCGTATGTACGATCGTTGTTTAGGTCGTAAATCAAGATCGACCCCTCAAGCCCTGATTCTCTAAAGAGTTGTCCCAAATCTGGTGCTTGAGCAGTGACCGTTACTGGATGTTTAGATGGGGTAGGAGTCACTTGAGCCAAAACAGGGATTGCAAAAAAGCGAATCATGATGAGCAAGGCGAGGCAACCCATGACGGCAAAAACAACCGCTCGCGATCGCCACATACGAAACAGCATTTTTTCTCCTCACACATTGAATGGGTAACAGGGATGATTTGATTGCTCATCCTTGAAGTCAAGCTTATTGACCCAGCGCACCTTTACCGAAGAATTTTGGAGGTTCCTTCATGGTGTAAACCTGGGTTTCTGCGGCGATCGCTTTTCGGATATAAGCAGGCGTTTGGAGCATTCCTAATAGCGTCATGCCATCAATCAAGCGAAAGCCGCCTGTAGTTTTTTCGGCAAGCAATTGATCGATGGTGGCTGGATCGGGTTGAGTCGCGATCGCTTCTGCTGAACCAATAATAAATCCCCAGGGCGTACCGTAGGAGGGAGTGTAGGCAGAATAAGAATGCACATTAGGAAAAACTGCCCCAAGAGTACGTACCAGACGAGCATGGAGAGTCAGTTCAACCGGGGCAACGGGACCCGCTTGCACGATGAAATAGCCTCCTGGTGCTAGAACCCGCTGAACTTTCTCGAAATACTCTTTGGTAAACAGTTGAAACGATGGCCCTTCTTCAATCGGGTCAGATAAGTCTGAAATGACAATATCCCACTTCTGATCAGTCGTATCTAGAACTTCCAGAGCATCACCAATAACCAGCT
>JALYGX010000525.1 GCA_030776905.1 Cyanobacteriota bacterium
TCTTTCAGGGGCAAGCCCGCCTCCTGGGTTATGACCCCCGCAGCACCGCACCTGTAACGCTGAAGTTGCTCCAACCGGGAGAAATCCTTGGCTGGGTTGGTTTGGTGAGAGGAGTCCCTTGCGAAACCGCGATCGCTTCTACAGAATCAGTTTGTCTGATTCTCAGTACCAGTGACTTCTTCGCTCTGCTGGACTCAGAACCCGCCTTTAGTGCCGCCTTTCGATTGCGTTGTGCCTTGATAGAAGTTTTCGATCTCTTGGGTGCAGAACTACAGCGACGAGCAGAGGTCGAGGGTAATCTCAAAGAACTTGCCCTCCAAGCTTGGGTCAGTAGCGTAATCTGTAATTTGCCTGCCGGTGGTAAACTGTCCAGTCAGCTCGATAGCGATCGCGTCTGGTTTGTCAGTGGCGGCGCAAAAGCGAACCAACCCATTGGAATTTGCCTTGATTCCGAAGCCGTTGCCAATCTGGAAGTCAAGGGGCATGGTGCAAGTCGCTTAGTAGGAATTCCAGCATCCGTTCTTTCTTTTAGCAGCCGGATGCTTGCGCCGGAAGCATGGCCTAGCCCTGCCGATGTCCCAGAGATTCCTTACGCTCCAGAGCAACTTAGCGACGGGGCACAGAGCTACTCTGATAGGGAGCGGACAACCGCAAAAACCTATCCTTTTATTCGTGGTAAGGGGCAAGTTGAGGCGACGGTGGCGTGTTTCCAAATGCTCAGTCAGCATTTGAATATTCCCTTTCGACGGGATGCACTTCGTCGCGTTGTTGCCAACCAGCAGTCCCGGAACGGTAACCTCTCCCTCCAGCACTGTGGGGCCGTTGCGGAAATGATGTCATTGAGTGCCCAACTGGTTAATGTGCCTGCGGTGGCGGTAAACCGCCTGCCAACCCCAGCAATGCTCTACTGGCAGGGCAGCTTTGCCATCCTCTACGAAACAAGCGATCGCGTTCTTGTTCTAGCTGCACCAGAAATCGGTCTCCAGCGCCTCAAACCCTCGAAATTCCTAGAAACCTGGGGTGAAGACGGGCAGGTGCTACTGCTCAAACCGACCAAAGACACCCCCCAACAGCGATTTGGACTCAGTTGGTTCTTACCTTCGATCATTCGCTACCGTCGAGTCTTAATTGAAGTTTTAATTGCTTCCTTCTTCGTGCAACTGTTTGGTTTGGTGAATCCCTTGATGATTCAGATCATCATCGATAAAGTCATCGTCCAAAACAGTCCCGACACCCTGCACGTTTTGGGGGTTTTGCTCGTAGGCGTAGCGATTTTTGAGGCGATTTTAACAAGCCTACGCACCTACTTATTTGTCGATACCACGAACCGCATTGACATGGCTCTCGGTTCGGAAATTATCGACCATTTGTTGCGCTTGCCCTTGCGGTATTTTGAAAAGCGCCCGGTTGGGGAGTTAGCCACCCGCATTAACGAGCTGGAAAATATCCGCTCCTTTCTCACCGGAACCGCCTTAACTGTTGTGTTAGACGCCATCTTTTCGGTCGTCTACATCGTCGTCATGTTTATCTACAGTTGGGTGTTGACGCTGGTGACGTTGGGGGTGATTCCCTTATTTGTCTTGCTCACCATCTTCGTTTCCCCAATTGTCCGGCGACAGCTACGCAGCAAGGCGGAACGTCAGGCAGAGACTCAATCTTACCTGGTAGAGGTTTTATCCGGGATTTCCACTGTTAAAGCTCAGAATATTGAGCTAAGAGCGCGTTGGCGGTGGCAAGAACGCTATGGTCGTTATGTCAGTGAGGGATTTCAGAATGTTTTGACCTCCACAGCAGCGGGTTCGGTAAGTAATTTATTGAACAAATTCTCTGCCTTACTCGTCCTCTGGGTGGGAGCCTATCTGGTATTGGATCAGAAATTAACGTTGGGGCAGTTGATTGCCTTCCGGATTATTTCTGGCTACGTGACGGGTCCCTTGCTCAGGTTAGCCCAGATTTGGCAAAACTTTCAGGCAACAGCCCTCTCTCTGGAACGCCTGAGCGACATTGTCGATTCGCCGCAAGAAGCCGACGAAAGCGATCGCAGTAATATTCCCTTACCCGCTGTTCAGGGAGACGTAAAGTATGAAAATGTCTCGTTTCGCTTTGCAGCTAGTGGGCCACTACAGTTAAGCAATGTCAGCGTGGAAATTAGCGCTGGCACGTTTGTCGCTATTGTCGGTCAAAGTGGCTCTGGTAAAAGTACCTTGACAAAGCTGTTGGCTCGACTTTATGAGCCAGATGCGGGTCGGATTGTGGTAGATGGCTACGACATCAGTAAGGTAGAACTCTATTCCCTACGCCGTCAGATTGGGATTGTCCCCCAGGAAACTTTGTTATTTGATGGCACAGTGCAGGAGAATATTGCCCTGACGAATCCCGATGCCAGTTCCGAGGAAATTATTGAGGCGGCAAAGATTGCGGCGGCACACGACTTTATTATGGGCTTGCCGATGGGCTACAACACTCGCGTCGGTGAGCGGGGTTCGGCTTTATCGGGGGGGCAGCGGCAACGAATTGCGATCGCCCGGACGGTTCTACACTCACCTCGATTGCTAATTTTAGATGAAGCGACGAGTGCCTTGGATTATGACGCCGAACGGCAGGTGTGTTTAAATCTTGCTCAAGCTTATCAAGGGCGCACTGTCTTTTTCATCACCCACCGCCTTACTACGATTCGTAACGCTGACGTTATTTTGATGATGGATAAGGGAGCAATAGTAGAACAGGGCACTCATGAAGAATTGATGGCTCAAAAAGGTCGCTACTATTGTCTTTTCCTACAACAAGAAGCAGCGGTTTGAGGAATCACTGATTAGGATAGGGAAGATTTGATCAAAAAGGAGCTACCAGAGCTTTAGTGAGGAGCAGGGGAATTCTAGTACAGCGCCGCAGCAATAACCTAACCCCTTAAAATCTACCCATCCTTTTTAGCAACTGCGCAAATACTTTGCTGAGATGCCCACGCCCCAGTCCCTAGTCCCTAATCTCTAATCCCTACTACTTACATCAACGATTAGCCATGAACCAACAGAATGGATCGAAGTCAAAGCAACCGCTCGCGCTTACGTCACTACCTCCTCTCCAGCAGGGAGAAACGCCTCGGACAGAGGCTGCCACAACTAGCCATTCAAACGG
>JALYGX010000526.1 GCA_030776905.1 Cyanobacteriota bacterium
ACGCCCTAATCCTCCAGCACCCACCAAACCAACAATGACCGTAGCACGGATGCAGACTTCCCAGCGATAAAGGATGTAAGCGAGAAAACGGGGCAGGGTGCGAGGCAAAACGCTGTAGAGGAAGACTTGGGAGTTAGTAGCGCCTAAAGCTTTGAGCGATCGCATTGGACGCTCATCTAGATTTTCCGTCACTTCAGCCATCAGACGGCCTAGGATACCTAAGTTGTGTAAGCTCAGTGCGATCGCTCCTGGTAAAATTCCTGGAAACAACACGAACAGAAAAATTAACGCCCAAATCGGTTCGGGGACAGCACGAACAAACAGCAGTACAAACCGCGTAAATACTAGCACAGCCATTTCCCACCAGCGATTTCGCTCCCCCCTTTTTAAGGGAGGTTGGGGAGAGCGACTGCCGTTGTTTAAAATCCCTCCCGGCAACAGGAAATTATGAGCGGCGGGAAACGAGAGCAAGATACCACCTAGCCCAGCACCAGCCATTGCCACGATAGACATGGCAAGAGTTTGAGCCGATAGAGTGAAGAGCTGACTTAGCTGACTGGTATCTGGTGGGAAGGCATCGTGAATGACTCCTGCCAATAGTTGGGCAGTTCGCGATGCCCAAAGTTTGGAGAAATCGGCTTGCACGTACCAGAAGGAGAATAGTAGTAAAACAATCCCACCCAAAACGGACGCCTTCACGACTAAGTCACTCTGGAAGCGGGGCTGTTTGCGCTGTTTAAGATTCAGAACGTTTAAATCCAGACGGCTAGGGGCACCCAAGCGGTGACGCAGCATCGCACTCCAGAAATCAGTACCGCCGCTTAACACAACCAGGGCAATCAGAAACGTCCACATCTGCTCGTAACGCAGAGATTGGAGACTGAGGAGCATTTGATAGCCCAACCCACCAGCACCGATAATGCCTAAGACAGCAGCCGAGCGAATCGAACACTCAAGCCGATAGAAACTATAGGACAGTAAATTCAAAAAGGCTTGGGGAATCAGGCTGTAGGCAAAGGCATTCAGAGGTGGAACACCGCTATTGAGGAGTGCCATCAAGGGTTGACGGGGCGTTTCGTCTAAAATCTCTGAGAAGACTTTGGCAGTAATAGCACCAAAGGGAATTGCGATCGCTAAAATTGCTACAAGGGGATCGAGTCCAAAGATATTGACGAAAAACAATCCCCAAATCAATTCGTGAATCGCTCTAGGAACGGCTAAAACTGCTCGTACCACCAGCCAAGGAGCTTGACTCTGGACACCTGTATGGGCGGGTTTAAGCGTATGTTGTGTCTTCTCACCAGTAGGTTTGGTAAACCTGCCCCTAGGACTTTTGACTCCTGAAACAGATTGCCACCACACCTCAGAAGACAACACCCCACCGACCAAACCGATAAGCACGCTAAAAGCAGTGCCACATACAGCGTAGGCTAGTGTCTTGAGCGTGGCATCGAGCGTTAGTTTGAGTAATTCCGGACTGAAGTCGGGATGGGTAGCCGCAACGAGAAAGCGCAAAACAAGAGTCCAGCCTCCCTCGTTGATTAAATTCCCCTGGAATATACCTGCTGAGTGCAACGACCAAACTAAAGATGCTACAAACAGCAAAGCCCACAGGTTTCTGGCATTGAACGGTGAGGGAGGCTGAGGGAGGGGAGATAATTGGTGATCGCGAATTTCTGACACTATTTATTTTGATTCCCTGCTTCGCTTAAAATCCCTATCAGCCATCACTATGCTTTCTGATCGAGACGGACTGCGCGTTCTAAGGCAGCTTTTTCTCTAGCTCTACGAGCATAGGGCTGTAGTCGTGTAGAATCCCAACCACTAAGAATACTTAAATCCTCTAAATCAATGCCCTTCATCAGCATTTCCACGCACCAAGTCTGTCGTGCTTGCTCAACAATGAGTGGTTGACCTTCAGGAGTTAGTAATCCTGAGGTAAATTGCTGCCAAAAAGCACGTAACTCTTCCTCTGATATCGGTTGACCCACATCATTGACAAATAAAGCCGACTGGTCATCTTTTCGGCTTTTTAGCCATTGGCTCAAGGGATTGCGAGTATAAGAGCCATAGCGTTTCCCCATAATCCACTGATTTACGGGTACTTGTCGAACAGCCCCTTGAGTAATCTGCAACAGATGCTGATGAGCATCCATAATTTGATGCACTCGCTCTAAGGCAACAATTTCTTGAGGCAGCAAACCTGCGCCAAACAGCACGTAAGCCAAGGCATAATCTCGTAACCCCTGTTTTTTAGCTTGTTGCAGAATTGAGTGAACTAGAGGCGCTGGTAAATCTGACACTTTCTGCTCCATAACCTCTACTCCCTTGCCTTCCGTCTCTCCCCTTAGTAAGGGGAGTCGGGGGGGTTCATTTTGTTTCAAACCGATAGTACTAGATGAAGATTCCGCCAGTGGAGAAACGGCTCCATGTAAGAACAACGCTACCAAACTTTCTAAGAAATCCTCGCGGTTTTCCCAAAGTTGGTGCAACTCGCTCGTTAATTCAATTACTAAATAGCCGAACAACATCCCATTGAGCAAACTGGCTAGTTTTTCCGCAGGTAAACGCAGGTGTAATTGTTCACGCTCGATGGCAGTTGCGAGATAGCGAGCCGCATCGCCATTAGCTTGAGTTATACCTCGTCCTAGTGCCCGACGATTTTCTAGCGTGTATTGACCTGCCTCCCCGACTACAGAACGCAGCAGCTCTGGAATCTGTTCTAGTACCTGTAAGCGATCGCTTGCATAATTTTTGAGAGCCTCGTCCACCTGGGTTGTCTGATTAAGTTGCTCTCTCAAAGATTCGCCTAGATGGGTAAACACAGCCGAATCTTCAATCACGGCTAAAAGCAAGCCCTGCTTGCTTCCGAACTGGCGGAACAGCGTCACTTCGTTGACTTGTGCCAATTCTGCAATCTGCCGAGTTGTTGTCTCGGTAACGCCTTGAGAGCTAAATAACTCAAGCGCTGCATTAATCAATCGCGCTCTTGTTGAAGACGGTGTTCGAGACATAAGTCTAAAGATGTAAGTGTTACTTGCATTTATTAGTTAAAGTGAAAGAGTGCAAGTATTACTTGCATTTCGCCTCCCTCACTCTCCTCTCTACTCAAGTAGAGAAAATTTATGACCAACCCCTCACTCTCGGCTGCCCCGGAAAGCCGACCTCCTGTAACCCTAAACTGGGTCAGTATAGGGTTTTTCGCTACAATTCACGCTTTAGCAATGCTCGCTCCCTGGTTTTTCTCCTGGTCAGCTTTGGGAGTTATGATATTTCTCCACTGGTTATTTGGCAGCATTGGCATCTGTTTGGGGTATCACCGACTTTTAACCCATCGTAGTTTTCAGGTACCCAAGTGGTTGGAGTATATCATTGCAACTATAGGCACTCTAGCCCTTCAAGGAGGACCAATCTTTTGGGTGGCAGGCCACCGTCTTCATCATGCTCACACAGAGGACGAAGAAAAAGACCCTTACTCAGCGCGGCGGGGTTTTTGGTGGAGCCACATGCTTTGGCTGTTTTATAACAGAAGAGAGTTTTTTGAATATGAAGCTTATAAAAAATTTGCTCCTGACTTAGCGCGGGACCCCTATTATCGTTGGCTTAACCGCAACTTCTTATTGCTTCAGATTCCCCTTGGTCTATCGCTTTATGCGCTGGGAGGTTGGTCTTTTGTCATCTACGGAATGTTTGTCAGGTCAGTATTACTCTGGCACAGCACTTGGTTGATTAATTCTGCTAGTCACCTGCGGGGTTATCAAACA
This sequence comes from Cyanobacteriota bacterium, assembly GCA_030776905.1. Taxonomy (GTDB): domain Bacteria; phylum Cyanobacteriota; class Cyanobacteriia; order Cyanobacteriales; family Coleofasciculaceae; genus CADCTM01. The sequence continues at coordinate 3,765 of JALYGX010000526.1, forward strand.
TTCGAGGTAGAAGATGGTTCTCGTAACCTTTGGTGGGCAGCACTTTTGACCTATGGAGAAGGCTGGCACAACAATCATCACGCTCATCCCAATGTTGCTCCGGCTGGACGGCAGTGGTGGGAAATTGATATGACGTGGTGGTCGATTCAAGTTTTAAGCGCTTTGGGTTTAGCGAAGAAGGTAGTGATGCCTCCAAAGCAGCAACCGCAGAACTAACGTCAGTAGGATAATAAGCTAAACAAATGCGATCGCTCTCTCTACACCAAGTGCGATCGCATTTTAGTAGGACTTAAAAGGGCGATCGCTTCCCATAAACAACCACAAGCTCAAGATAGACTCTCTAATAATTCACTAGCTGACAAAATTGGCAAAGTAGCACCCGCAAAATCTTGTGCATTGCGAGTGATAATGGCGTCAAGTCTTGATGCCATTGCACAAGCTAATTGAACCGCATCTTCAAAGTCTCTCAAGTTAGAGGCGAATGTTGCCTCCAAAATATCCCGATTAACAGGACAGACTTCCATCAATGTCAGTGTCATGGAGACAGCTTGCCTAGCTCTTTCCAGGCTCCGTGTCTGCCTTCTGACAATATAGAAGATATTGGTTAAGGTGGTTGCTGTCACATACCCCTGAATCTGCTGGGAGCGAGTAGCTTCTAATAAAGCTCTAGCATCCTCTACGAAGGGTTCTCGCGCTAGCAGAGCATCCAGCACAATGTTGGTGTCCACCAATACCCTCATTTCAAGTATTTCTCCACCAAGCGTTCTTCTAACATCGCTTCAACTTCGGCATCAGTTGGTGGTGGCGCATCGGTTTTCGCTAGTCCAATCATCCGATCCACGATGTCTTCTGGTACTGATGGGCGGGGTCTGAGTTCGTGTTGAAGTGACTCGATAAT
>JALYGX010000527.1 GCA_030776905.1 Cyanobacteriota bacterium
TCCCATAAAAAAGGTAGTAATGGCTACACTTGAACCTGAAGTAATTGAGGCATCACTGGCTAGCAAGCGCCAGCACTTAGAGGAATTGCTACAGGAGAGTGAACAGCGGTTTCGCCTAATCGCAGAGGCGACTCCCGCGATGATCTGGATGGCAGATGCTCAGCAGCAGCTTAATTACGTCAATTCACTCGGACTGGAATTTACGGAGTGTTCTCTAGAACAAAAACTGAGTAAGTCTTGGGTTCAAGGCATTCATCCAGAAGACAAACAGCAATATCAAAACATTTATTCCACGGCTTTTAACGTCCGCGAGACGTTCCAGATAGAATATCGCCGACAGCGTGCTGATGGGGAGTATCGATGGATATTAGAAACAGCTAGCCCACGGTTTACTCCAAACGGTAGCTTTGTCGGCTACATTGGCTCGTGTATTGACATAACTGACAGAAAAAACGCCGAGGAAAAATTACGGCAAAAAACAGCGGAACAACAGGAGATTTTGCAACTCTTTACTGATTTGTACTTCCGCATAAACTCAGAGGGTACTATTGTCGATTACACCGCCAAAAACTTTTCTAATTTGTACGTTGCCCCCGAAAAAGTCCTGGGGAAGGCAATAGAAGAAGTACTGCCACCCAGTGTTATCCAGCCAATTCAAAAAGGTATATCAGAGATTGCTCAAACTCAAGCCGTCGTTAGCCTAGAGTATTCTATACCCCTGGAAAATCGGGAAGGAATTTTTGCAGCTAAGTTAGTACCGTTGTGCGATCGCCAAATCGCCATCATTATTCAGGAGATCGCACCTCGCAAATCAGCCGGCTCACTTCACGACCTTACCGCACGTCAGCAGGCAGAAGTCGCTCTGCAAGAAACTGAGGAACGATTTCGCGCCATTTTCGATCAGGCAGCCGTCGGCATGAATTTGACCGAGTTGAATGGTTCTTGGCTACTAGTCAATCAGAAATTCTGTGATCTTGTCGGTTACACCCAAGAGGAAATGCTCTTGCGCACCTTCCAGGAGATTACTTATCCAGAAGATCTTGATGCCGATTTGGAGTATGTTCGCCAGTTGCTAGCCGGGGAGATTCAAACTTACTCAATAGAGAAGCGTTACTTGCATAAGGAGGGTTCTCTTGTTTGGGTCAATGTGACAGTGTCGCTCGTGCGATCGCCTGAAGGAGAACCGAGGTACATGATTCGTATTGTCCAAGACATTAGCGATCGCATTGCACTAGAAAAAGAATTAGCCTTACGGCAAGCTCGGTTTGATGCCTTTTTCAGCAGCGCACCAGTTGGCATGGAAATTATCGACAACGAGTTGCGGTTTGCCCATATCAACGAAACCTTAGCAGAAATTGATGGCTGTTCTGTAGCCGACCATCTTGGTAAAACCATCGTCGAAATCGTGCCTAATATGGCATCCGATTTGGAGGCGATGTATAAGCATATTTTGAAGACTGGCGAGTCCATTCTCCACCTTGAAGAAATCGGTGAAACTCCAAAACAACCCGGTGTTCTGCGGTACTGGATGTCCTCTCGCTTCCCCCTCTTAGGAGAAGATGGCAAACCCATTGCGGTTGGTGGGGTATGTACGGAAATTACTGAACGCAAGCGGACTGAAGAAGCCTTAAAAGCCAGCGAAGCGCGGCTGCGACTCGCTCTGAATGCGGCTCAAATGGGTGTTTGGGATTGGAACCTTGAAACGAATTCTCTCACCTATTCCGAACGGGAGGAATCTATTTTTGATTTTATCCCCGGCAGCTTCGACGGCAGCTACGAAGCCTATTTCAACAAAATTCATCCAGAGGATCGCCGCCGCGTCACTCAGGCACACCAGAACACAATTGAACACGGAGCCGAGTACGACATCGACTATCGCATCATTGGGTCGGATAATACGGTGCGCTGGTTTACAGAAAAAGGTGCTGTCTTACAAGACGAAGCAGGCAAACCTGTGCGGATGATCGGTATCACAATGGACGTTACCGATCGCAAGCAAACCGAAGAGTTCTTGCGGCAATCAACGGAACGCTATCGTAAACTCGCCCAGCAAAAAGAACTGCTCTATCGTATATCCAGCCAAATCCGCAACTCTCTCAACTTAAATACCATTTTAGAAACGGCTGTCGCTGAAATTCGCAGTTTATTACAAATCGAGCGGTGTCTCTTTATTTGGTATCGCGTTCAGGGAGAATCAGGCACTTTGGAGGTGCTGCATGAAGCAAAGCCCTGTAACCTACCAAGCCTTTTAGGTTGTTACCCCGTTGAAACTTTAGAACCGCTAGTGCCGCCACTCTTGGGCATGGAAGTCCCGTCTGGGGATGCTGTACAAAACTTACAGGATGCCGGAGTCCGAAAATTCTTTCACTCTCTTGGCTATAGTTCTGTACTCAACCTGCCGATTCAGACTCCCAGTGGTGAGGTGGGTATGGTGGTTTGTGTAAATGGCAAAAGTTTGCAGCCTTGGCATGAGGAGGAAGTGGAATTGCTTGCTTGCGTTTGCGACCAATTGGCGATCGCAATTAACCAAGCCGAACTCTACAGCCAAAGCCGTGCCGCCGCAACCGTCGCCACAGAAAAAGCCACTCAACTCGAACACGCCTTGTCCTCGCTGCAACGAACCCAACTCCAACTGATTCAAACCGAAAAAATGTCCAGTTTGGGTCAATTGGTGGCGGGTTTGGCTCACGAAATTAACAATCCTGTGTCATTTATCTACGGGAATGTTAACTACGCTAGTAACTACATCAAAGACTTGCTCAATCTGCTGACTCTTTATCGGGGTACCTATCCTCAACCGATACCAGATATTCAAGTTTTAGAAGAAGCGATCGACCTCGATTTCCTCGTTGAAGACCTGCCCAAACTTCTATTTTCCATGAAAGTAGGTGCTGACCGCATCCACAATCTTGTCCTAAGCTTACGTAATTTCTCCCGGCTGGATGAAGCCGAAAAGAAACTCGTTGACATTCACGAGGGTTTGAATAATACACTCCTCATTTTGAAGCATCGCTTGAAAGAGAAAGCTGGATATCCAGAAATTCAAGTCATCAAAGACTATGGTCAACTGCCGTTCGTTAATTGCTACCCAGGTCAGCTCAATCAGGTCTTTATGAACCTTCTCACAAATGCCATTGATGCTTTTGAGTTGTGTGAAGTCTATACAACTGAAAATCCCATCATTGGGATTCGGACTGAGGTTAATCACTTGGGTTACGTCACCATTCGCATTGCTGACAATGGACCCGGAATGAGTGAGGCAGTTCTTGCTCGATTATTTGACCCGTTCTTTACAACCAAACCCGTTGGCAAAGGAACTGGGCTAGGATTATCCATCAGCTACCAAATCGTTGTTGAAAAACATAAAGGTACATTAGAGTGCCACTCAGAATTAGGAAAAGGAACTGAGTTTATCATTACTCTTCCCAACAGGCAAAGTATTACCTCAGCGGTTTGGCAAGTATCTACTTGAAACGAGGAAAGACGGGTGGAATTTAAGCTTGAAAGTGTCGTTCCTTGGGGACGTTCCCTGAACGAATACACCAGGATGTTCGACCTGACTCCTGACGACCTCCAGCTAAAAATTCTCGATTGTGCTGGTGGTCCTGCCAGCTTCAATGTTGAGATGACGCGCCAAGGCTACACAGTTATTTCATGTGACCCTATTTATCAGTTTTCTGCTGATGAAATTTCCCAGCGTATCGAACAAACCTACCAAACGATTGTAGATGGTGCTAAGGCAACGCGGGAATACTTCGTTTGGCAGGACATTCTGTCACCCGAACATTTGGGACAAATCAGGATGGCAGCCATGCAGCAATTTCTGGAAGATTTGCCCTTGGGAATTCAGCAAGGACGCTATATCACCAGTGAGTTGCCGATGCTGCCTTTCGATACCCAGCAGTTTAACTTAGCCCTTTGCTCCCACTTCCTGTTTACTTATTCTGATTTACTCTCACAAGAGTTTCACCTCGCCTCAATTCAAGAACTATGCCGTGTTGCAGGTGAGGTAAGAATTTTTCCTCTGCTAAATAATTTTTCTAGGGAAGTGTCAGTTGTGCTGCCATCGGTGATGCAGGAATTGGCAGCACAGGGGTACAACCTGGAGAGTAAGCAGGTGCCCTACGAATTTCAAAAGGGTGGCAACCAAATGTTGCGGGTGTGGAAAGATTGAGGCTAATGCGGCGAGTTAACCTCAATGGGTAAGGCATTAATTAAGTTGTTTCCCGTTCCCCAGCAACCAGATAGCAACCATCAATCCGCCAAGTAGCATCAGGCTGCTTTTCCATCAAGTAAAGCGCCCTCATCAGCGTTCCTTCCGGGTCAAGCAGCAGTACTGGCTGAGTAAGTACGCCACCCATTAGTGCCAGGTCTTCAAACAACACAGAACGAGGACGATAGACCGCTAAGTACGCAGTCTTAACCATGTGCATAAAGTTTTCTGGGGAAACAAACTGCATCTGAATCCCGGGACTAGCAAAGGCAAAAGCACCAATAGCGTCGTCATTCTGAAACGCCTGAAGTTGACGTTCAATTACAGAACGGATTGCACTACGGTCAGTTTCAGTAACTTCCATTCGCTGAGTCTTAACGGGTGAGTAAAAATATTTATTCAGATTAATTGAAGAATTTAATAAAAATCAAGGCGTTCTTCTAGAGGAAGGACGCCTTGCTTAGTATTCATGACTCATTCAAATGGATTATTTAATTAATGATGGAGTTACACCCACCTGAGGAAACTCTCGTCAAACTCGTAGTAAATCCTAGAATCTGTGAGTCAACTTAGCTAAGTGAAGCATTGCTGCGGTCGTAGCTAGCGCGGAAAGAAGGGTGAACCTTGCCTTGAACGTGGTTCCAATATTCAGTGGTATCAACTTCTAGCCCTACTTCAGCAGCAGCGCGACCTAGCATGGACTGCTGACGGTTTTTGATGAGGTGATGGTGGCGCATCATCAGGGCACGAGCTTGTTCTTGAGTAGACATTTTTAAATTCTCCGATCGCTTTATTCAGGTTTTCTTTCTCTTCACTATTTAACTATAACAGAAAATTCTGTATCAAATACTACAGAATGCCTATCTTCACAATTCTTAACGAATTTTTTAGATTCATAAACGGTATCGGCTGACAAAACCTCACGGCTAGACCAGCAAAAGCTTGTAGAGACGTTCCCGGAGAATGTCCCTACGACGTAAAAGTTACAGGTGAGCAAGGCTTTGCGCCTTAGGAAAACTTAAGCTCGATCGCCGATTTGAGCAAACTCACGTTCACCAAAAATTGCCTCAAAATGACGGTAGAACTTGAACTCCATTAAGTTGTAAAAGGGGTCTTGCAAGAAAAAGGTGCGATGCTCTGTGAGTTCGCCGGGAAAGCGTCGCTTGGGTTCCTCATAGAAAGGAAGCTGTCGCTGTTGGACTCGCTCTAGTAAAGCGTCCCAGTCGGCTTCTGAAGTAAAAATTAACCCAAAGTGCCGAGGATAAATTCCTTTTTGAGGCGTCAGAGGTTCTTTGGTAACGTGAGCCACTAGCTGATGACCGTATAAGTTGAGAATTAGGGCATGACGGGATTCTCGTCCCAGTTGGCAGCCAAGTCCACCCGCGTAATAGTCTTTAGTCTGCTCAATGTCGGTCACGGGAAAAGCGAGATGAAAGAGGACTGGGTTCATAGATGCCGATTTGAGAGTTTAAAGTTTCGATTAGTAATGCTAAACATAAAATCACAATAGGATGTTCCTAAGGGATTGGTAATGCTTTCTACTATTTCTGCCTTAAACCCCTGGCTCGTTGCTGTTGGCTTGAATACGGTTTTATTAGCGATCGCCTGGATTGCCCCCAAGAAATTACTCACACCCGCAGGGCTATTCCACGCTTGGCTGCTGGGTGTGCTGATCTGGGGGACGCTAGGCTGGCAGGGTTATTTGGTGGTGATGTTCTACTTCTTAGTCGGGTCTGGTGTCACGCGCATCGGCATGGAACAAAAGGAAGCAGAAGGAATTGCAGAAAAGCGATCGGGTGCTAGGGGACCGGAGAATGTCTGGGGTTCGGCGCTGACTGGGGCACTTTGTGTTTTAGGAACGCTAGTGTTTCCCAAGCTTGCCCCCCTACTGTTATTAGGCTATGTAGCCAGTTTCGCGACTAAACTTTCAGACACCTGCGCTAGTGAGGTGGGCAAAGCTTACGGCAAGCGGACATTTCTCATCACCACCTTACAGCCTGTGGCGCGAGGAACTGAAGGAGCCGTCAGCTTAGAGGGAACGCTGGCGGGTGTTGTGGGTTCAGTTGCGATCGCGTTTATCGGGTGGGGGGTTGGTCTAATTAACTTGACAGATGTCGCTTTTTGTATATTCGCGGCTTTCATTGCCACCAATCTGGAGAGTGTGATTGGCGCAACGCTGCAATCTAAATTGGATTGGATGACCAACGAAGTCGTGAATATTCTCAATACCCTGATCGGTGCGATCGCAGCGGTATTGTTAGCTTTGGTATGGCGCTGGTTAACCTTTAGTACAGCGGGAATTGTTTAAACAGAAAATCCCCTACCCCGACTAAGCTTATTGGCTTTGCGGCCCAAAAACCATCTGTAGAATCATCGGTTCACCATCGGCACGATGATACTTATCTCCCCAAGCGCGGATGATTTCATCTAGTTCTTGCATCGCTGGCTCAATTTGATCGGGTGGAATATCCAACTCTTCCAACACCCGCATGACCTTCGGCTGACGGTCTGCCCAATCTCTCATGAGTTTGAAGTACCGCGCCGTATCTTCCACCACAGTATAAGTACGTTCTTTGCCATCCGCTGGCGAGTAAGACGCACGGGTGAGAGCGTAATACGGCAATCCCCAAGGGCAATCAATGCGCGTTACTGTCCCTGAATAAATTAAGCGCCGCTTGATGTGTTCCGCCATCGCTTCGCTCAAAGGGAGATGTTGCTCTTCTGGGAAATCTTCCTGAGAGCGAGTGTGCAAAAACTCAATCAATTCTAGAAACTGAAGAGAATTTACTACCTGGGCATCTGGTAGGTTACCGGGTAGTTTTTCTTCAATGTATCGCTTTTGTTCGGGAGCAAGGCTGGTGCCATGAATACGCGATCTTCCTGGCATCCAAGGATACTGATCCATCCAAACATAGGGAAATTGAATCAAGTAGCGGGGTTCCTGAGAACCCAGCATCTTCAAGAGTTTCCCTTCGGTTAGCGCCAGTCTAACTTCCTCAACGATCACCTTGACCCGCTTTGGCTCAATGTGGTGCAAATGACCCGTCATCCGGGTATTCTCACCTTGCTCCAAATAGGTCATGTAGATCGCGCACTTAGCGGCAGTTGCCGCTGCGTCTAGAAAAGCCCCGTGTCGGTGTCCGCTGGTTCTCATCGCGCTGAAAGCCAGATATAGCATGATCTGATCCATTGCGCTGGGGCTGAGGCTTTTAATCAGATCGAGGTGGTTAATCATCTTAGGGGCGGTCATATCGCATGGGTAAAAAACTTTTGTTCTTTAAGTGACCTGCCTCTCTGTTTTGTCTAAGTTCAGTGAGTTTAAGTCACACCGCAGAACATGCGCTTAATCAAAGCACCCTAATGTTTGAGGCGGAATTCTCTCCAATTTCTTTAATTATAGAAAACTAAAGAGCAAATACAAAACCGGAAGAGCCTCTACCTGCCGCTAAGGGAAACAGGAGTAGAATTCTTCCAGCAAGCTTATATAATAACTGACGACTCAGAATTTTCTGCGATTAGTAGATCGGACGGGGAGGGCTACCTGGATGGGGACGCTTGTAACCTTCTTGTTCGGTTTGAGTTGCCGCCAGCCGTTGCTCGGAAGTGGTAGAGCCGAACTGTGGGGTTGAGCCTTTGGTAATGAGCTGGGAATTGACAGAGAGGGAGATTGTTACTAAGCTCAATAAAATGATGGAACTGTAAAAACGCATAGAAGCTTTCCGTGTCAGGTTGGTAGTCCGTGATACAGCTTTTCTTCTGAGACATCAGGAAAAACTTCCGTTGAAGCTTAGTAAATTCCACATAGATTGAAAGTAAGTGCTTCAAGAGTGCGAGCTGGCTTCTAGAAATAGCAACAGCAAGCCGAAGAGCGCTTTTTCACTACTGGCTCCGAGGAGGAACCGCGAAAGAGGGCTAGAGTTTTTCGGCTTACTGGTTCCTGTTGCATCAATTTTTTCCACAATCAACCAGATGCCATCTAGGGCTTAACGTCCACTACCACGGTGGGGGGACTTGTGCTTGTCTTGATGGCTTACAACCGATAAGCGTTGACCGAAAATAGAAGTGTAAATGCGCATAGCAGATGTCCGTGTCAGGGTTTCTACTCCCTGATACGGAGTTCCTACTAAGGCGTCAGGAAAAACTTTCGTGAAAGGTTATTTGATTTTCAGATTATTAATGGTATGATGATTCGTTTTGCGTGCGTATTACGCGCCGTCAAGCTTTTCCACAACCAGCCATCTTCCCGACTGATTGAGCCGTCCCCATAGCGCGAGCCGCTGCTGGTCAGTACAAGCCTGTAATTGCTCGTCTGCTTCTGGTTGTAAAGTGATTAGCGTCCAGGTTTGACCCGCATAAATCGTTGGCTCAGTAAGGGTGAGTGTGTAATCCTGCTCATTGCGACGCTGGAAAATGCCTTTCCAGAGTGCTGAGTGCTGAGTGGGGAGTGAGGAATAAAGCCCTGTGGATGAATTCAGGGGATTGTCTAAGCTCTTAAAAGAATGTTCAGTCTCTAGTTCCCAATCCACCGTTCCGGAGCGGGGATAGTTTTCTGGATTGTCTAGGTAATAGCGTTGCCAGTACAGCCAGTCGGGATGGTTGGGTAGCAAATTAAATAACGGAATCAGCGCGGCTGGAGCAATTGGGTCTTCCAACAAAGCTTCCTGGATACGCCTCACTGGTAAGTCTCTCGGTTGACAACCTGCGATCGCGCACAACGCCGCTGCCATCCCCGCCGCTTGACCAATGTTCATGACCACGGGTTGCAGCCGGGTTGAACCATTGGCAATATGAGACACAGAGATATTTTTTTCACAGACTAGAAGACCATTTGTTGAGGCAGGCACCAGGCAACCATAAGGAATGGTAAACGGTGTTCCCGTCCAGCGACCGCCCCAGCGAATCGATTTTGGCTTTAAGGGGAAATTGATGCCTGGATAGTGGTGGTCATTGGCATAGTTCCCCAAAGCCACTGCGCTTACCCGTCCAACGTCATCCACGGGTAAAGAAGCTACCTGTCCTCCACTTACTGGCAAAATATCCTGCTCCCGCACCGTAACGAGTCCCTGGAGGCGTCGGCTTTCGCGATAGTAAGGATGTAGTGCATAAGCACCTCCACCTAGGAAGTAGGGATTAGGGGATAGGGGATAGGGAAAGACTTGTTCAGCTAAACCGTAACGACGGCCTAGTTGAGTTTGGATAAAACGAGCAAAACTCTGGGTGTGCCAGCGTGCTTCTTGAAGAAATTCCTGACGTTTGCTTTGAGATTCGACTAAGCGTCCCACACCTTCGCCATAGTCGTTACCGTACAGAGGCCAATTGATCATAAACAGCCCCCCAGGTAGCCGCCCGTAATTGAGAAACTGTTCAGCCCCGTAATTTTCCCAAGCACGAGCAAATTGCTCTGGCGTGTCCTGAGGAGGGGCTAGAATTTCTGGGGCGTCACTGTCAGTGCCGAAGTCTTTGAGGATAACTACCCAAGTGGGAGCCTGTACTGGATACCGCTGTGTCAACTCATTGCAGGAAACCGGGGCGCTGGGTTCCCCAAACTCAGATTGCAGTTCCCACCCCCAACGGTGCGGCACTTCTGCCAGCGCTAATAAGTCTCCGAGTTCTGTGGCATCTAGCGTTACGTTTGCTTTAACAATGACATCGCTAAACCGGACACCAGTAATGCAGTTGTCCTGTTGGAAAACCTCTAAGGGAGTCAGCCCTACAATCCACTTCAGGTTGGGTAACTCCTGCACCCAATCGGCAAGTAGCTTTGCCCCAAGGCGGGGATCGTAACTAAACATACTGACCCAGCTATTGTCTAATCCACCCCTCTGCCTGTGCCCTAGTTCCCGAACATACGCTCCCCACAATCCTGTCTGAAACGCGGCTAGTTCATTACCATCGGGTGCTGCAACGCCCGCAGAGGTAAGCATTCCTCCCAGCCAAGGGGTTTCACTCACCAGAATGGTTGGGACGCCTTGACGCGCCGCTTGGATAGCTGCCGCCGTCCCGCCAGTACCACCTCCGACAACCAAGACATC
>JALYGX010000528.1 GCA_030776905.1 Cyanobacteriota bacterium
TACAGTGTGGCAGACATAACTGACACGCTAATTATGTTGGGATTAGCAGACTTATCAAGCTACTAAATATATTTCTAACACCACAAATAAAGTCATACTTTCAACGTTGAATAAAAAATTGTATAAATTGATGCAATATCTCAAAGTAATTCGGTGCTGAAAAGGGAATTCTCAGTAAATCCTTGACAGACTCTTCATCGAGTTAGTCAAAAGCTGCGTTGCGTCCAATCCTCTTCCTGTTTAGGTTTGGCTGGCAAGCTATGTCCCTTGGCAGACTTGATAAAAGAACGAATCATTTCTGTCGATAGAGTTTTGGCAAGGCTTAGTTAAAGACCATTATCTTATTAATAGTTTCTTCCAGTTTTGGATGAAACATCAGAATCCTGCATTAAGACATTCAATTATTTATTTTGATTTTCAGTAACGTGAAAATGACTTTTTTTAATCCCAATGTACCACTTTTATGCCAGAAACCAGGGGCACTCGACTTTCCCGATGTTCCCGGACTTTGGCGGTTTCACTGGCAGGTTGGAAATTTTACGCTCTTTTCCAGGTTTTATACACGACTTGATCAAGCTTGTATCGTCTGGGCTTTGATATCAACAGTAATTTTTGCGATCGCTCAGTTTTTTCCGATTAGTTGGCTGACTCAAGCGATATGGTGGTCTGTCCTCTCTGTAATCGGTACGGTGGCGATGATAGCTTTGACACCGTCTTGGCTGAGAATTGAGGGATTGGGCTGGATTCTTGATAGTTGGATATTTTTAATGTTGCTTGGGGTGGTAATTACAGACTTAGGTATTTTTCTGAATTGGGGCACTGTATTAATGTACCTTTGCCCTTTGTGGTTAGGGTTAGTGGCGATTGGTTATGTGTGTACGGGAGTGGGAATGCGATCGCGTACATTGATACTCATGGGTTTGGTTCACCTACTCAGTATTGGAATTCTGCCTTACGTAGGTTCTTGGCAGTTTCTCACGACTGGCATCATCATGGGAGGAAGCGTCCTCCTGTTGGCTGAGTTCCAGTGGGACTCCTTTGGAACCTGTGGCGGTTAACTCCGGGACGATCATTATATTTAGACTTGTTCAGTTCGTCCTGCCAAGTTGAAGATTTCCTTCATCAATTTGGCAGGTTCAACAGGTTTAGCCACATGGGACTGGAACCCAGCTAAAAACGCCGCTTGGCGATCCTCTTCTCTAGCATAGGCAGTTAGGGCTACTGCCGGAATTTGCCCTCCACTCTTGGCATCGAGCGCTCTTACTCTCTGGAGTAGAGCATAGCCATCCTCATTCGGCATCCCAATATCGCTGACTAATACATCCACAGGCAAAGTAGAAAATTCAGTTAGCACTCGTATCGCCTCAGCTGCACTTGCCACTGCCACAACTTCCGCTCCACACTCTTCCAGGATACGGGTGAGCAACTCACGGGCATCCGTCTCGTCATCGACCACCAGTATTCGCAAGCCATTAAGATTAGCAAGACAATGGCTAGGGAGTTCACCTTCAACCGTGGAGTCTTTCTGCTTCAGAGTGTTTGCTGAAGAACTGTCTGCCAGAAGCGGTAGCTGTACCGTAAACGTTGCCCCTTGCCCAACTCCGGGACTTTCTGCCTTAACGGTTCCCCCATGTAGTTCTATCAATTGGCGCACGATCGCTAATCCTAACCCCAGTCCACCATAGACTCTGGTAATCGAGCTATCGGCTTGACGAAAGCGATCGAACACATAGGGCAGAAAATCGGGACTAATGCCTTGTCCAGTATCACTGACAGCGAGTTCAACGTGAGCATCAACGTGTTTGAGGCGAAGCTCTACCCGTCCTCCCTTGGGTGTGAACTTGATGGCATTAGAAAGCAAGTTCCAGATTAACTGTTGCAAGCGGTCTGGATCGCCCAAAATCCGAGTGGATTCCGGCGTTAGCATGGGCAGGATTTGAATAGCTTTCGCCTCGGCGGCGGGACGTACCGTATCAATAGCTGCCTCAATACTGGGAACGAGTTCAACCGGACGCACCGAAAGGCGAAGTTGACCCCGGATAATCCGCGAGATATCGAGTAAATCCTCAATTAACTGGGCTTGAGAGCGGGCGTTGCGTTCGATAGTCTCGATCGCTTTTTTAGTAGTAGCTTCATCAAACTTGCGGGTGAGCAGTAGTTTAGTCCACCCCAACATGGCGTTGAGAGGCGATCGCAATTCGTGAGAGAGGGTGGCGAGAAACTCGTCTTTCATGCGATTCGCTTCCTGAGATTCGCGATGTGCCCTCGCGTTGTCAATAGCCACAGCCGCACGGCGGGCGAGTTCCTCACCTAAAACCAGGTCATCGGCTTTGTAGGAGCGACCTGACTCGGCGAACACAAAGGACATCGTACCGAGGACGCGCTCCCGCAGAATCAACGGCATCACTAGGTAAGACTTCAACTTCAGCGCCTGCAACAGTTGCAGGTGTTCGGCATCGTGGGCGCTAGCCAATAGCAGCGAGTCGGGAATCTCGGCACAGAATTCTGGCTCACCGGTGCGGATGACATGGAGTACGCCATGAAGTGCGTTCGGATCGCGGGGATAACGACGTTGCAATTCTTTTGCCAGTTCTACCTTCGCCGGATCGATATGAGCGACGGCTAGCTGGCGAGTTGTCCCATCGGCTTCGACCAAATCCACAGCACACCAGTCAGCCATAAAAGGAACGGCGAGGTTGGCAACGCTCTTGAGCGTGGTTTCATAGTCTAGGGAGTCAGCCAGGACGGCACTGACCTCAGCCAGAAATGCGGCTCGCTGTTGGGCAACCTCGGCTTCCTGTCGCGCCGCTTGTTCGCGGATAAGCTGGGCGCGTTCTTCTTCTGCTCGTTTGCGATCGCTAAGATCTTGAAACAAAGCCACGAAGTAATCGATCGACCCATCCATTTTACGGACGCAGCGAGTTGAGAAGCCGCCGTGGAACACTTCCCCATTTTTACGGATAAACCGCTTATCCATCGAAAAGCCTTCGCTGTGTCCTGCTAAGACTTGGTTGAACTGCTCCAAGTCTGCCTCCAAATCCTCTGGGTAAGTTAGTTCGCTCCACGTCATTTGAATTAGCTCTTGCCGGGAATAGCCCAAGATGTCGCATAATTTATCGTTGACATCCAGCCAGCCTCCATCCGGTGAGGTGATGGCAATCCCGATCAAAGGAAGTTCAAAGTAACTGCGGAGGGTAGATTCACTCTGACGTAAGGCGGCTTCAGCCGCTTTCAGCTCTGTAATATCGCGGCTGACAATTAAGGCATACTGGATGGAATTGTTGCGATCAAACTCCGGCACTACCCGTGATTGATAATGACGCTGCCCCAAAGCCGTGGCAGTTTGAAACTCAATGGTTTGTTCAGTCCCCGTTTCAAAGACTTTACGCAGAGTTGTCTCCCAAAGCCAAAACAATTCTTCTGAGATTCCCAAGTCTTTGCTAGTTTTACCGATTAAGGCTGAGGCTGCCACTCCGGCGTTGCGTTCCACTGCCGGATTGACGTATACGTAACGCAGTTCGCGGTCACAACGGATAATCACATCGGGGGTATTTTCCAGCAGTGCTTTTAATTCCTGCTGGCGTGCGTGTAGCTTCTCTTCTGTCTGCTGACGTTCGACAATTTGCTCCTGCAAAGCTGTATTGGCTTGTCTCAACTCAGCGGTTCGTTCCTCTACTCGCTGTTCTAACTCGGAGGCGAGCTTTTCTAGGGCGGATGAAGCCTGTTGGCGATCGCGGTCTATCCTATCTAAGGTCTGAGCATTCTGCCAAATCAGTACGGTGAAAAAGACAATGTTCACCATCACCAACAGCGACAACCCAAAGGGCGTATTGTAGAGTTTTCCCTGGTAGCCTTGGGCGATCAGGTAGCCTACTAAAGAGGGAATTGCGATCGCCGCGACCAACAGACGACGTGCAATAAAGCCGCCAGCGCTAGCACTCGTAACGATCCTCATTAATCCCTGCCTCGGACGCACGAACAATATGCCAAAACACAGTACGATGAACGTTAGCACCGTATGTAACGCCATTTGGGTGTAGAAGGCGATGCCGGAGAGGAAGGAAAATCCGTAGGTATAGCCAAGCAAAGGTTGCCAGGATACTAAAGTGGCTATTAGGGTGAGCAACTGGGCGTACCAATAGGCGCGGCGAGTTTTCTGACCGAGAAGGACTAAAGCCAAGCCGAGCAGAATAAAATTGAGGGCACTGTTGGGAGCCATCCTACCGGGATGAGACGTGCCAACGGCTCCCGGTATCTCCTGGAATAGCAATTGATCGATGCCGAGGTTCCAGCCGAACAGGTATTGGCTAAGGATTAGCACTCCCAGCACAGCTACTATGAAACCGCAGAGTTGCGCGAATTTATGCGATCGCTGATTGGTTTGTTTTTTCTTCTGCAACAGCCACAGCGACACACCAGACAGGATAAAAGCGAGCGCTGTGTTCGCTTTCATTGTGGCTAAGCCAGGAAGAACACTCTTTAACGTTGGGATGTCCCTTATCCAGCCAAAAAGTACAAGGCAACCGACAACGATAACGAGCGTGCTTGCTGCTTGGGATGTGATTTTCAGGGAAGAGAGCAAACGCGAATCAGGAAACCAGGAGGGCTTCACTTTTGGCATCTTCTTTAATGGTTGTGTCAGTTCCTACTTAACTTCTATGCAGAGATTGCACATCTGCCTGAAGTTGCAGGGTTTGAGAGGGGCTAGGGGACACTTGTCGAGAGCCACTATGAAAAACACTCTCGTAATGTAACAAATTGTTTGATTTTATAAGTTTTTTGTAATATACTTTAGACGTGAGCCTAAAAGGCTTCTTAGTTAGATTTGAAAACCGCCAGCCGCCCTTGTAAATAATATGGCCGGCACATAATAAACTCTACCCAGGATTAATCATCCTGGGTAAAAATTTTACCCAAATGAGGATGTATCTGTTCAGCGATTAATTCACCGTCGCGGCAGTTGCTGTAGGCTAGGAATAATTTTTTAGTTAAGCGATGTTAAAAGCAGTTATTCATTGTCTGTCTTTCCAAAGAGCGATCGCGTACCTAATTCAATCTGTCACTTTCTGTAGAGGAAACTCCTGAGGAGGCTGGCTTATCCTCTTAGTACGGTTGTCATGGTTTCAATCCTCTATACATATACCGAAGAGGTGCGCGGGGTGGGCAAAGCTCACCCTTTGTTTTTGGATTTACGCCTACCAAAGAGCCTTAACTTCCTTCACAGCGTACAGAACCGAGATACACTAGCTGTCCTTTTGCTAATGTTGACCAG
>JALYGX010000529.1 GCA_030776905.1 Cyanobacteriota bacterium
TTGGCAACGGTGAGTGCCTTTTCCTGGAAACTCTTACCGGGATAAGGTGCGTCTGCTGGGATGATGTATTCGGAATGAATTGAACAAGCATCTACCCTACACTTACGCGAATTAATCCAATCCTTGCGTTCTCGCAAAGCATAATTCCAGACTTGACGGCAGACCTCTAATGTATGGTCAATGATTGCCACTTGGTCGGGAGTTGGATTAATTTTATAGCCGTACGTTAGGGTGAGCATACTGTTATTTTAGAGTATCTACTGATGTAATGCAATATGGTAGATGTTAGTCTTAAGGACGTTGAATCCTTAAGACTGACTTGGGGGAGTCCATGTACCCACCCCCAACCTGAAGGGTATGGAGGTGGCACTATCGCTCCCCAAAACCCCCTCATTTAAGTAGACTTTAGCCCCGACTCTTTGGTTTGCCACTACAGCACATTTATCAAACCGATACAAGTTAGATTTTAATTACATTAACTTGCTAGAGCTACTGTACTTTAAATTTTAATAAAGGGAGCATTGCACAACCTGTTGCTAAGGGCAAGTCTAGAATGATATTCCTCAGAGCAAGAACACCCCAAGTTAATAGACTGGACTGCCACATAAGAGGGACAGAAGCCTTAATCCAGAGGATAAAGTAATGAAATTGCAGAAATTTCGCAAGGGAACTGTGCCGATCGCACTAGCCTTGCTGATATTAACGTTGGTGGCTTGCACAAATTTTTGGAATAACAAAGCCAACTCGTCATTACCCAAAAACGTTGCGATCGCCTATCAACCCGGTATCAGTTATGCTCCTTTAATGCTCGTTAAGTACAAGGAAACCTTAGAAGAACAGTTTCCTAACATAAACTTCCAATGGAAAGCCCTAGCAAATGCTTCTGCAATCCAAGAGAGAATCTTAGCGAATCAGCTTCAAGTTGGTGCAGGTGATATAGAGACATTTCTCATCGGTTGGGATAAAGGCGTCGGCTGGAAACTGCTGGCATCGCTGAACCACACAGACTGCTGGTTAGTTGTGAAAGACCCTAATCTTAACAGCCTAAAAGATTTTAAACCTGGGATGAAAATTGGTTTGCCTGCACGAGATTCAATTCAAGCCATTCTCCTCCGTCTTGCCGCACAAAAAGAACTCGGCAATCCCACAGCCCTTGACCAAAACATAGTAGAAATCCCTCCTAACCTAGGCTTACAAGCGCTCCGAAAAGGTGAGATTGCTGGACATTTTACCACACCACCCTTTCAGTTCCAGGAAGTTGAAAAAGGAGGAAAAGTAATTCTTAAGAGTACTGATATTTTTGGTAAGGCTAGTACGGCAAATCTATTTATGACAGAGCGTTTTTATCAGCAATATCCTGACTTTGCTCAAGCTCTGTATGGTGCTGTTAACCAAGCCGCAAAACTTCTGAATGAAAAACCTAACGAAGCGGCTAAAGTTCTAGAAAATGAAGGTAGAAGTAAAGTTTCTCGAAAACACTTTAAGAAGTGGATTACCAACGAAGCATTGAGCTACAGTTTAGTTCCCAAAGGATTCTTAAAACAAGGTCAATTGATGCATGAAGCTGGAATATTGAATAAAGAGCCGAAGTCAATTGAGGAATTGATATTACCAACGCTTCAAGGTATTGGAGGAGATTGAAAATTAGTGAACGGTTGCCCTACTAGGCAATACACCCAATATCTTTAAGCATTTCTAAATGCTTTTGCACAGGTGCAAGCGTATTGGCGACAATCATCCCACTGGCAGCGACGGCGGGTAGACCGATGCCAGGGAAGGTCGAATCTCCACAGCACATCAGCCCTGGTAAGGGTGTGCCAGCTCCCGGAAAAAAGCCTTCTCCTGCCCGAATTGCTGGACCATAGGAACCTCGGTGCCGTCGTAGAAAGCGTTCGTGCGTCAGGGGAGTACCGACGAGCGTTACCTCACAACGCGATTCTCCGGCAAAGACGTTGCGATCGCGCACATCCGGAATGATTCGCTCTAAAGCTTGCCACATCACTTCTGCACGTAAAAGCTTTTGTCGCGCATACTCCTCGCTCTGGCGGTTCATCCCCTGCCACAAATCATACGGCTCATTCCCTGGCGTATAGACGTGGATTACGTGCTTTCCAGGTGGGGCGAGGGATGGGTCGAGAACCGAGGGAATAGAGACCAGCACGACGTTCTGCGGAGCCGTAACACCCTTTTCCCAGTCATTAACCACGATGTAGTGGCACGCGAGATCGGGTCGTAGTCCTTGTGCATCAATGCCTAAGTGGAGATGCATGAAGCTATCGCACTCAGGAGTTGCCTGTCGAGAGGCTCGAAAGCGTTTTGGCACTGCTTCTTCTGGTAGTAGTTTGAGCGTATCCCAAACTGATGCATTCGATACCACTGCCCGACGCGCTCGTATTTCTTTGTCTCCACGTAGACGCACACCAACGGCGCGGTTGCCTTCTACAAGCACTTGCTCGACATGAGCATTTAGCATTAGCTCACCGCCTTGGCGCTTGAGTCCCCGTACCAGCGCCTCAACAAGAGCGCCACTGCCACCCACCGGATAGTCCAGTACCACACCCGGTCGATACCAATCTGCAAACATAAAGGCAACTTCCGCTGCGCTGGTGCCCTTAGCTGGCAGTCCGGAGAGGAGGAAACAAAGCAAGTCGAGCCAGTTGCGGGTAAATGGGTCGAAGACAACACCGTCCATGATGCGTGAAAACGACCCCGTTAGCTTGAGGACATTAGCAGTATGCCGTGCCAGAGATGGAGCAAATCGACTCACTGTCAGCGCCGCGCCCAAATCCATGCGCACGGCGGCGGGTGGAATTGCCACAGCAGCACTTGCCAGGGGTTCCATAACACGCTGAAGCTCTCGCCATTCGGCTACAGCCTTATCGCCACGGAACCTTGTCAGAATCTCACAAAATTGTTCAGCCCCAACTGATGTGTCAAAATCTCCTTCCGGTAGGCAGCAACCCCACGTCTCATAGGTCACACACGGCAGCTTCTCGCCAATAGCGTCCAACACTTGCCGGAGGGGGTTAGCAGAAGGACTATAGGATAGACCGGAGTAGAGCGATGGACCAGAGTCGAACTTGAATTTATTTCGCTCAAAGGCGTGTGCCGCACCGCCGGGGATTGAATGGCTTTCGCAGACTGTCACATCGAAGCCATACCGCGCCAAAAGAGCTGCACAGCTCAAACCGCCAATTCCACTACCAATTATGACGATATCTGTTTGGCGATCGCTCAATCGTTTAATCCCCTTCTCTGCGGTAAAGTCTTCTCACTTAAAAACTGACCATTGATTTGAGTAGGGTGACTCGACGGCTGTCTACAACCATACTCCAAAAACCGCGATCGCTTAATTTTTGTAGGGTCGCGTTAGCCTTTTGCTGGTTGGTTGTGTGTATTGCTAGTAAATAGGGACGTTGACCGTAAGATGCCAAGCCTATATCACTTCCTAAAATCTCTCGTAGCTGAACGGCTATTTCTGGTTTATTGAAGTAATTAACTATCACAGCATAACCTTCACCCAACAGCTTAGGATTGTAAGCTTGGGAATTAGTAGACGACACTCTTGCCGATGACGGTCGCACAACAAAAGCTGATAATCCTACAATATCTTGCACGTACAATGCCCAACTTTCAGCATCCTCAAGACGACGGAAGCCTGAAATGCGCGTTACTGTATCGTTTAAATGCCGACAACGAGCCAACTGAGTATTCGCTGGCAACACTCGCCGTATTTGTTCCTGACTCTGGGCACTCTTGCTAAACACAAACAACAGATATTCATCAGGCTGTGGTGGCTGACAAAGAGACACTGTTGTTTGAGCGATCGCCAAATCGCTAGCACTCATCCAACTAGCAAGTGCTAGTAGGCTAGAGCCTAACAGGAAACCACCTGCATTTTTCACCTTTCACTCCTCACTCGCTCTTAACAAAGCATTACCACTCAAGACACAGAGGCAAGACTTGCTAAAGGGTCGGGAATCGTCTCTGATGGGGCTTGAAATTCGCCAGTTTTGACAAATTCTAAACGCAGCTTCAACCAGGTAATGAACTGAGGATTTGTAGAAACTATAGCGGAGGCTGGTTGGGGACACTCTTGCTTCACCTGTGCCATCTGAGGGGCTTCCAGAAAGGCAGGCTGCTTGACTAGCCAAAAGTCAATTTCTTTTTCTTGTTCGTGGTAGTACCTAGTGCGCTCCTTCAGGACTTCTGCAATAGGTTCTTCTTCTGTGAGAAAGCGTTGACTTGCCAAAACGTAGTAGTAAGTTTGCATCTGGAAACGTTGTTGATTGTTGGTTGTTAGAAAGCAATTAGCTAAGTGCTTTTATTTAAAACTCAAATTTGCCCGCGCATCGCTTGTTTCATCTCTCTGACAGCCCGTTCTAGACCAACAAGCGCAGCCCGCGAGATGATGCTATGACCGATGTTGAGTTCTTCCATCCCTTGAAGACAAGCTACCGGGTAGACATTCCAATAGGTGAGTCCATGACCGGCATTGACTCGCAAACCAGCAGCGATCGCTTGTTCGCACCCCTTGGCTAATGCCGCCAGTTCCTTCTCCCGACTCCCCTCATCGGCAGCGTCAGCATAGCACCCCGTATGCAGCTCAATGAATTTAGCTTGGATTTTTGCCGCTGTATCGATCTGGACGGGATCGGCGTCGATAAATAAGCTGACGGGAATGCCAGCATCCTGCAACTTAGCGACGATATCGCTTAGGCGCTGAGTTTGACCCGCAACATCAAGTCCCCCTTCAGTGGTTACCTCTTCGCGTTTTTCCGGTACGAGGGTTACGTAGTCGGGTTTGATATCCAGAGCGATCGCCACCATTTCATCGGTGGATGCCATTTCCAAATTTAAGTGAGTCCGCACAGTCTGTCGCAGTAAGCGGACATCCCGATCTTGGATGTGACGGCGGTCTTCCCGGAGATGAGCGGTAATGCCATCAGCACCAGCCAGTTCTGCCAACACGGCTGCTGCAACTGGGTCGGGTTCCACGGTTCGCCGCGCCTGCCGAATTGTGGCGATGTGATCAATATTGACGCCAAGTGTCAGCACTTGCGTTCTTCCCCTGAACTTTCTTCGAGTCTACAGCCCCTTATCTTACCTGAAACACGACCATTGCTGGGGTCGGTTATTCCAGTAACAATTGCCAAAACCTAGGAAAGTACTGAGCTACGATTTTAAGATAGCTCTCATAACACTGTTTATCTATTGAGGCTATAGGCTAAGACTCCGTATCAATTTCAATTAGCTTAGTTCTTGATAATAAACCTGACTTAATGCGGATTTGAGACTTCGGCACATCAAATTTTTTTGCCAGTAGCTCAATTAACTCCTTATTTGCCTTGCCATCCATAGGCGGTGACTTTAGATGTACCATGAGGCTACCATCTGCGAATTCTTCTATAGTTGGCTTTTTAGAATTGGGTTTAACTTTGACTTGTTTGTGCATTAGAGGGTAGTTATAACGTAAAATTAATCACTTTCAAAAACTATCAACTTTTTCAGAAATCTTTAAATCAAAAATTTTTAGAACTTTATCTACTCTTAAGTCACTGTATGACATTTCTGTTTGACGGCTTTAATCGCCGCAAAGCTATCTCTATCTCTCGCCTGATGACGAGATAAGCTTTTAAGCTACATTATTAGAGCCTGTGCTTTTTTTGTAGTTTTGGTTTGTCTTGTTACAGAAATTACCATTTAGGTTTTAGATGACTCGCTTATCCTCGCCCTCCGAGGCGAATCGAAGCCCGAAAATTCGTGAGAACGATTGGCGACTTTTCCTGCGGCTAGTACCTTATGCTCGCCGCAGTGACAACTTACTATTTATTTCCATTGTTTTGTTGCTACCGCTATCTGTTGCAGGAGCGGTTCAACCCCTGATCATCGGACAGGCAGTTTCCTTAATTCGCAATGAAGAGCAAATCTGGTTTTTTCTGAAAGGTTACTCGCTATCAGATGGACTAAACATTCTCATTGGGCTACTGCTACTAACGATAGTAATCCGGTTGGCGTTCGTTTCCGTTCAGGGATTCTTGGTGGCGAAGGTAGGTCAGCAAATGACGGCTTGGATTCGCGATGACCTCTTCGATCATGTCACATCTCTGGCGGTGCGATTTTTTGACCGCACACCTGTAGGGCGATTGATTACTCGACTCACTAGCGATGTTGAAGCATTAGGAGATGTCTTTTCTACAGGGGCTATTGGGATTATCGGCGACATACTTTCGCTGGTAGTCATCGCTATCACCATGTTTTTCCTGCAATGGCAACTGGCGTTGATGCTGGTGTTGATGCTAGTACCTGTGACGGGTCTAATCGTTTACTTTCAGCAGCAGTATCGCAAAGCTAATTACAAAGCCAGAGAAGAACTTTCAGCACTCAACTCCATGCTGCAAGAAAACATCACTGGTATTAATGTTGTGCAGTTGTTCCGCCGCGAGCAATTTAATGCTGAGATGTTTCGCGAAGTTAATAAGCGTTACATCAACCAGGTAGACAAAACTATCTTTTACGATTCAGCCGTTTCGGCAACACTAGAATGGATTAGCTTAGTAGCGATCGCGGCTGTACTGTGGTTAGGTGGTCTGCTTGTCCTGGGAAATACTCTAAGCTTTGGTATTTTAGCAGCATTTATCCTCTACGCCCAGCGACTCTTTGACCCCTTGCGCCGATTTGCTGAGAAATTCACGATGTTCCAAGCGGGGTTCACGGCAGTTGAGCGCATCAGCGAAATTATGAATGAGCCAATTGAAATCCGCGACCCAGAACGGGCTGTTCAGTTACATTTAACAGATGCCTCTCAAAACAATGGCAACCATACTGGAGAAATTCGCTTTGAACACGTCTGGTTTGCCTACAAGCAAGATGATTACGTACTTAAAGACCTAAACTTTACTATTCATCCTGGTGAAAAAGTTGCCTTGGTTGGCCCAACTGGTGCTGGAAAAAGTTCGATTATTCGTCTGCTGTGCCGCTTGTACGAACCCACACAAGGACGAATTCTGATCGATGGCGTTGACATCCGGGATTTGCCCCAGGCAGAACTGCGGCGCTACATGGGCGTCATTTTGCAAGAGGGCTTTCTATTTGCTGGTGACGTTAAGAGCAACATCACTTTAGGAGAAAGCTACTCAATTGAGGCAGTCCAGGCTTCAGCCAGGGTAACCAATGTTGGTAGTTTCATTGAACAACTGCCCCAAGGCTACGATACCCAACTCAGAGAGCGTGGGACTAATCTCTCTGGGGGTCAAAAGCAACTCCTAGCCTTTGCCCGTGCCGCCATTCGCGATCCTAGTATCCTGGTACTGGATGAGGCAACAGCAAGTTTAGATGTCGGCACCGAAGCGCTAATTCAACAAGCCTTAGATCGATTGTTGGAAAAACGCACGGCGATTATTATTGCTCACCGTCTCTCGACTATCCGTAATGTAGACCGGATTCTAGTTTTGAAACGGGGACAACTGGTGGAGTCAGGCAGTCATGAGGAACTGTTACAGCAGAATGGATTATACGCAAGCTTATATAACTTGCAGATGTTAGG
>JALYGX010000530.1 GCA_030776905.1 Cyanobacteriota bacterium
TGATATTCTGGCGCTGCAATACCTGAGCTGTCAGCGTACTGACCACTTTGCGACCCGTGGTGTCAGCCGCGTGAAGGACGCGAGGACGAGAGTGAGCCGCCTCTAAGGTCAAAGCCAAGTCGCTTCCCCGTCGGTCGAAGGTAACGCCCATGTCTACCAATGACTGAATGCACTCTGGTGCTTGCTCGACCAAAAACTTAACAGCATCCAAGTCACAAATACCAGCACCCGCCCGCATCGTATCCTCAACGTGCAGCGTTAGTGAGTCGGCTGGGTCGATGACGGCGGCAATCCCACCTTGCGCCCAGTCACTAGCACCCGTAGATAGCGTGTCTTTTGTAATTAAACCAACCTGTAAGGTATCTGGCAGACAAAGTGCTGCATATAGCCCAGCAGCACCAGCACCCACTACTAGGACATCAAATTGGGTAGGAATGTCTAGCTCAGAGGAAGAATGGGAGGGGAGCGGATTCAACTTTAATCAGTTCCTGAATAAAATTAATAAATTTTAATAATGAACCCACCCCTATTAAGGAGTGGGTTAGACGCAAAATTTAGCTAAGTCTATTTTTCGTAGACGCCAGGATTGTAGCGGTCTCCACCTTCGACGAAGGTTACATCGACCTCTGTCACTGTAAATTTGTCAAGGTTAGCTTGCAGCACTTGCTTTTGACGCTCGCTTAACCCTGGAATATCCAGAACATCCTCTACAGTCTCATAGGGAGCATTCTGAACAATTTTCCCAGCTAGTGTTGGGTACAGCCCCGGATACTTACGAAAGGCGCGGACATGACTGTTGTTCAAATCGAGCTTTTTGCCAAACTCGGTAGCTAGCTTGTCATCCGCCGCATTACGTAGGGGAGCTTCGACGAGCAATACAGGTGATGATTGCAGAGTAACATTAGCGATCGGCAAAGCCATCGCGCTCTGAGGCAGCCCCAACCATCCCAAGCAGCCCACCAACAGACCCCAGACTGCTAGTAGACGAACCAATCTTTTCATCAACTTAACTCCTTACTTACACAACACAGCTTCACGAGAGGAGAACGACTCCTCGATTAGTTTAATTTTTGTTTTCTATCATCTCATTTTATCTGAGCACTAGTGACGCTCATCTTCTCCCAAAGACAAAATGGACGGGGGAGTTGTTAAGTTTAGGCGAGCATAGAAGCTGCCCCTAGGAGCTATTATTTGCTCTAAGAGGCAGTTTGGCTTGTATTGGTTGGGGATAGGAACTAGAAAGGCTGGTGTGTAACTAGTTTTTCTTCTCTCTCATCCAACACTTAGCGTGGGCAAATCTCTACTACGCCACTAGAATCCTAAATAGATCTAAAAACCGACCGGAAAAACGGAGCTTTGTGGCAAGATTGAAGACTGTCTCTATTTGAAGAAGGATAAGGAAATTTAGTTATGGCTCTGCGATTAGGCGACACAGTACCTAACTTTACTCAGGCTTCTACGGAAGGCGATATCAACTTTTACGACTGGGCAGGCGATAGCTGGGTAGTGCTGTTTTCTCACCCAGCCGATTTTACTCCGGTTTGCACTACCGAATTAGGTATGGTTGCAAAGCTAAAACCGGAATTCGACAAGCGTAACGTCAAAGTGCTGGCTCTTAGTGTTGACAACGTTGATTCTCACAAAGGCTGGGTAGGAGACATCGAAGAAACCCAGAAGGCAACGATGAACTATCCGATTCTGGCAGACCCGGATAAAAAGGTCTCTGACCTGTACGACATGATCCATCCGAACGCTAATAACACCCTAACTGTGCGTTCTGTCTTTATCATTGACCCCCAGAAGAAACTGCGGCTGACTTTTACCTACCCTGCCAGCACGGGTCGCAACTTTGACGAAATCCTGCGGGTAATTGACTCCCTACAGCTAACGGATAACCATATGGTGGCAACCCCAGCTAACTGGACGGATGGGGGTGACTGTGTAATCGTTCCGACGCTCAAAGACCCAGAAGTCTTGAAGGAGAAATTCCCCAAAGGTTACGAGCAAATCAAGCCTTACTTGCGGATGACACCTCAGCCTAACAAGTAAAAAGTTTGAACTGAGTAGGTGGCAATGTCCACCCTCATTAATCATTAGCCAATCGATAGCGATCGCTAGTCATCAAAAAACCAATAGAGTATTGATTGATGGCTTTTGGGCTAGGCAATTCAGCAAGCCTAAGCGGTAAGGTAAGGAGAAGATTGGCTCTTTAAAAATCTCTGTTTAGAGCGTCAAAGCGATCGCTTTGCAATGATTTTAGTCAAGAGGTTAAATCTTCTTGACTAAAATCTTTTTGGATGTTGCAAAAACTTTTGGTAGTGCTGATTTCTGGACAATGCGGGTAACGATAAGGATGTAGAGCCTTTCATCAAAGTAAAAAATCTCATACCTGTATAGTGAGAAACCTGCCCGCTAGAAGGAGCTAGAACGTTAAAGCGAGAATTAAAACAGAAAGATTATGGATATCAAAGCAGGGTTCATTGGCGCAATTGGCAACACGCCACTCATTCGGTTAAATAGCTTCAGCGAGCAAACGGGTTGCGAAATCCTAGGTAAAGCTGAGTTTCTCAATCCAGGAGGTTCCGTAAAAGACCGAGCAGCACTTTATATCATTAAAGATGCTGAAGAAAAAGGCTTACTCCAACCTGGGGGCACGGTCGTTGAAGGAACAGCAGGTAACACTGGCATTGGTCTGGCTCATATCTGTAATGCGAAAGGCTACAAATGCCTGATTATTATTCCAGAAACCCAATCTCAAGAAAAAATGGATGCCTTGAGGACGTTGGGTGCTGAAGTTCGCCCCGTCCCGGCTGTGCCTTATAAAGACCCCAATAACTACGTAAAACTCTCTGGACGCATTGCCGAAGAGATGGAAAATGCCATCTGGGCGAATCAGTTTGATAATTTGGCAAATCGACAGGCTCATTATTTAACGACGGGTCCAGAAATTTGGGAGCAGACTAACGGCAAAATCGATGCCTGGGTTACTGCTACTGGAACGGGTGGAACGTTTGGGGGGGTGTCTATGTACTTGAAGGAAAAGAACCCCAATATCAAATCCGTTGTCGCTGACCCACTGGGTAGTGGTTTATACAGTTATGTTAAAACGGGCGAGATTAATCCGAATGGTAGCTCAATTACCGAAGGCATCGGCAGCACCCGCATCACGGCAAATATGGAAGGCGTTCCCGTAGATGATGCGATTCAAGTTGACGATCGCGAAGCTATACGGGTAATTTACCAACTCCTCAGGAAAGACGGGCTATTCATGGGTGGTTCGGTGGGCATTAATGTGGGAGCAGCCGTTGCTCTGGCTAAAGAAATGGGACCCGGTCATACTATTGTGACCATCCTTTGCGATGGTGGTTCGCGATATCAGTCGCGGCTATTCAATCAGGAATGGCTAGCGTCAAAAGGACTTTCGCCGGATTAGGGAGATTCTGAGTGAGGAGTGACGAGTGGTGAGTTGTGACTATTACTCCCTAGCTGTCAGTTATCATTCTGACCATTGCCAGCAACTCAAATTCCAATCATGTCCTTCCACAGCAAGGGCTGCCACGTAGTCGGGGGCAGGTGTTAGTGTCTGAAGTGACCAACGGGCAGTGGCTTGTGCATCTGTTGCGATGTTCAACAGCCTATACGGTTGCTCAGGGGTGAGGGAGACTTCAACCTGTTGCAGTTGAGCCAATCCCTCGCCTGTGGCTTTGAGATAAGCTTCCTTGCAAGTCCAGCTTTGAAAAAAGGCAAGTTGCTGTTCGCTGGGGGGGAGCGAACGAATCACAGCATCTTCACGGGCAGAAAAGAAGCGTTGGGTTAGCTGCTCAACGTTAGAAATCGGGCGGAGGTGTTCAAGGTCAATGCCGATTTGGCGATCGCGCGTGACGGCGTACAAGGCAAGACCCTGAGAGTGGGATAAATTAAATTGGAGCGCACTGCTAGCACCTAGGGACGCTAGAGCTGGCTTGCCGCGAGAACTATAGGAAAATTGTAGCTGATGTGGCTCTAGGCTTGTATAGCGACCGAGAATTGTTCTGAGCAGTCCGCGACCGACGATAAAATGCTTTCTATCTCGCTCAAAGTAAAATCGAGCTGCCCTGAGGCGTTCATCCTCAGAAAGTGTCTGTGCTAGCTGTTGAACCTGCACGGCTGGTTGTTCGAGACAAACACGCCAGACATGAACGGCATTGCTCGGTAACTGTAAGTCGGTTGGCGGTAGATTCCACATTGAGAATGAAGCACAAAGTCTTTGCTTTTTAACAAAATGCTCGCTGTGAAATCCCCCTGAGCCGTAGGCACGGGGGGATGAGAGCGAATCAATATGTAGATTCATACCCACTAATCTTATCAGTAATGCCTTATAATGCTAACAAGGAGGGGTGAAACGATGCGACATCAAGCTATTAAGGTTAGGCTATATCCAACAACTGAACAGCAAGCGATACTAGCTCAACACTTTGGCTGTAGTCGTTGGTGGTGGAATCATGCACTGAATTTGTGCATTGAAACCTACAAAGAGACAGGCAAGGGCTTGACTCAAATTGCATTGAATAAACTCCTTCCGCAACTAAAAAAACAGGAGGAAACGTCTTGGCTAGGTGAGTGCTACTCGCAGGTCTTGCAAGCCACAACACTCAATCTAGTGACGGCTTACAAAAGCTTCTTTGAGAGTAGGGCTAAATATCCACGATTCAAGGCAAAGAAAAATAGACAGTCAATTCAATATCCTCAGTCAGTTAAGGTCGTTGAGGGTTGCCTCAAATTTCCTGGGCGTGTGGGTACTGTTAAAGCAAAGTTGCATAGACCGATTGAAGGCATTATCAAAACAGTAACCATCAGCCAGAATCCATCAGGCAAGTACTATGCGGCTATCTTGGTGGAACTAGAAGGTGATTATCCTGCACCTCATGCTGATGGAAAAATTGCAGGTATAGACCTTGGGCTTACCGATTTTGCTGTTGTTCATGATGGTATCAAAACGTCTTCGTTTGCTAACCCAAGGCATTTAGCCAAACATGAGCGCAACCTAAAAAGGAAGCAGCGAAAGTTAGCTCGTAAGGTAAAAGGGTCAAATTCCAGGAATAAAGCGAGGAAAGTAGTAGCTAGGGTTCACGAACGAGTTAGTAATGTCCGCCAAGACTACTTACATAAGCTTTCAAGAAAGCTTGTTGACGATAACCAAGTCATCGTAGTCGAAAGTCTAAATACTAAGGGCATGGTCAAGAACCACAAACTAGCCAAAGCTATTTCTGATGTGGGCTGGGGAATGTTTGTCAATTTCTTACAGTACAAGCTAGAGCATGACGGTAAAGTGCTAGTAGAAATTGACAGATGGTTTCCTAGTTCAAAACTCTGCTCAAACTGTCACTATCAAATCAGTGAACTGCCCCTAGATGTTAGGGCATGGACTTGTCCGAGTTGTAGCACTCATCATGATAGAGACGAAAATGCATCTCAGAACATAAGAGCAGAAGGAATCAGAATGCTATCGGTCTTAGGAACTAGGACTGCTGCCGATGGAGGGGAAGTAAGACCAAAACTTGGACGTAAATCCAAGTTGAGGCATTCCCCATTGAAGTCGGAAACTGCTTGACGCGCAAGCGACTAGCAGTAGTTCATGCTTTTCCGGTTCTTTTCGCCAGACTTGCTACTATTGTTACGAGTTCAGCGGGTTCCACAGGCTTAGGGATGTGGATCTGAAATCCCGCCGCGATCGCTTTCATCCGGTCTTCAGCTCTAGCATAAGCCGTTAGTGCGATCGCTGGAATTTGTCCCCCCTGCTCTGCCGAGAGGTGCCGGACTTTGCGAATTAAGCTGTAGCCGTCCTCAAGCGGCATACCAATATCGCTCACCAAGATATCGGGCTTCAACTGCGATACAGCGTCCAGTGCCTCACTCGCCGATCCAACCGAAAAGACTTTGGCTTCAAACTGTTCTAAGGCAGCGACTAGAAGCTCCCGCGAATCCACCTCATCATCGACAATCAGGACTCGTACTCCATTGAGGGTTGGCGGCTGATCGAATGGCACTCCTAGATCGACGGCTGGATGGACGCGCTTGCCTGAATGACGCTCGACACGGACGGGCATCAGCGATAGCTTAACGGTAAAGGTAGCTCCCTTCCCTTCACCCTCACTATAAGCCGCAACTGTGCCGCCGTGTAGTTCAACCAAGTGCCGCACAATCGCTAATCCCAGTCCCAGCCCACTATAGACCCTGGTGCTAGAACTATCGGCTTGCCGAAAGCGCTCGAATACATAGGGAACAAACTCAGGGTCAATGCCTTTACCTGTATCGCTGACCGTAATTTCAACATGGGAGTTGACTCGTTCTAAGCGCACCATGACGCACCCTCCCTTGGGTGTGAACTTGATGCCATTCGATAACAGATTCCAGACGACTTGCTGCAAGCGGTCAAAGTCACCTGCCACTAGACCCGCTGACGGGTCTAGCACTGATTGGATGCGAATCTCCTTGGCTTCAGCAGCGGGACGCACCGTCTCAATCGCGGACTCAATGGCTGAAATCAGTTCAACCGGACGGACATTTAAGCGAAGCTTGCCTTGAATAATGCGGGAGACATCCAGCAAATCCTCAACCAGTTGCGCCTGTGACTTGGCACTGCGCTCGATTGTCTGCATCGCCCGCGTCGTAGTCGCTTCGTCAAATTTCCGACTATTGAGCAACCGCGTCCATCCCAGCATCGCATTCAGAGGCGATCGCAGTTCGTGAGAGAGAGTTGCCAAAAACTCATCTTTGAGCCGATTAGCCGCTTCGGCGGCGGTGCGTGCCTCCTGTTCACGGGCAAGTAGCTGGTTGCGTTCATCTTCAGCTCGCTTGCGATCGGTGAAGTCACGCATGATTTTAGAAAAGCCGTGTAGCTGGCCCATCTCATCTCGTAAGGGTGTGGTGATTCCACTTGCCCAGAACCGAGTGTCATCTTTACGAATGTGCCAGCGTTCATCCTCAGCCCGACCATCTGTTACTGCTTGTTCCAATTCTTGCTTGTCTACACCGTGCTGAAGGTCTTCAGGCGTAAAGATTACGGAGCTAGGTTGTCCCAGAATTTCGGCTTCTTGATAACCCAAAATGCGTTCTGCCCCTAGGCTCCAACGAATAATCCGTCCTTCCGTGTCGAGGAAGAAAATTGCGTAGTCCTTCACATTCTCCAACAACAGGCGAAACCGCTCTTCGCTGACCCGAAGCGCTTCCTCTGCCCGTCGGCGGTCTTTAATGTCAGCCAGGATGTAAACGGCACCAATGAACCCTCCCTCCGCCTTAAAAATTGGGTCTACCGTTACAGAAAACCATTGGCTATCGGACTGGAACTCCTGGCTCTCGCGCTGATGAGTTTCCCGGACGCGGGTGAAGGGAGTCGCATCAACAGAAGCCAACGTCATTGGCATTAGCTCTTGATGTAGGCAAC
>JALYGX010000531.1 GCA_030776905.1 Cyanobacteriota bacterium
TATCACAAAGCCGTCGAGCAGCAAGTGACAGTAAGCTTTGATGAGTTTTACATACCCTTGCAAAAATGGTTTGAGGTTCACGCTTATCCCTCTAATGAAGGGCTTTCCGTTGTCTTCAACGACATTACCAAGCACAAGTAGACTGAGGAGACTCGATAAGCAATAAGTAAAAAACTTGCCTCGGACGAATGAAACCCTTGTTTCCATATTGTTAGAATCTCAATTCATGTCAAGTTAGAGAACAGCAGCTATAGGGCTTGAGGTAAGACAGCAAAACGTATTTGCGATCGCCTTCCACACGCACCCTGGGTTGCTCCACGAACAGCCGTAGCATTTGCTTTACCAATTTCCAGGTCACGTCGATGCTGGAAAAACCCGTAATACACAAAGGCAGCAGTGCCTGTCCTGTTCCACTGCCGCCAGATTTTCCTCTAAACCGAAGTTTCCCCCTGACGGGGGTGCTTCGGTTTAATAGATGTTGCTGGTGAAGTTGTTGTAATACAGGTTCAATCACCATGACTAGCTGTTCTACTTCAGGTATCCCTACTGGCATCACGCTTGGCAACAGTTCATAGATGGTGCATAATACCAATTCACTCAGTACGGGCTACGCCCCCCAACGCAAGGGCAGAACTTTCAAGACAGCCTTATACTTCAGTTCCGATTTTGAACGTACCCACAGAGGATTGTAACTGAGCTGCAATCTCTACCGTTTCTTGGAGAGATCCAGAAACTTGTCGCGTGGAATTCGACGTGCGTTCGGATACTTTTGCAATATCCTTCATCAACTCCGTCACCGCTTGAGAAGTCTCAGCCTGAGACACGGTAGCCGTTGAAATCGATTGCACCAAGGTATCAATCTGGCGAGACACATCCAAAATCTGACTCAAACTCAGCTTGACATCCTCAACCAGATGAGTTCCTTCTACCACCTGAGTTGTACCCAGTTCCATAGCCTCAACAACGGATGCCGTTTCTTGTTGGATGTTGTTGACAATCACTTCAATTTCTTTGGTGGCTGCCGCACTTCGCGCTGCTAGTTCCCCGACTTCTTCTGCAACTACCGCAAAACCTAAACCTTCTTCGCCCGCTCTGGCTGCCTCAATCCCGGCATTGATGGCTAACAAGTTTGTTTGCAAAGCGATTTGGTCGATCAGTGAAGCCACTTTAGAAATCTTTTGAGACGATTCACCCAAGCGCTTCACCTTTTTAGCAGTCTCAGCTACCGTTTCTCGCAGAGTGAAGATATTTTGCACCGAACGATCCATCGCGATTCCACCCATTTCGGCAGTAGATGAGGCGGTGCGGGCAACGGCAGCGGCTTGACGGGCGCTTTCTGCCACCTCTTGAATTGAACGGGTCATTTGCTCTACTGAATCCAAAGTGCGGGTCGTGTCCTCAGCCTGCTTGAGTGCTTCGACAGAAAGTTGACGAATTGCCCCTTCGTTTTCTCCCAGTGAAGCATTCACCTGAGTGGCAGCTTTTTTCACCTGGGTAACAATACTGCGCAAACTTTCAATTACAGCATTGAAGAAGTCAGCTACCGTACCAATTTCCCCAGCCGTTACATCCGCACGCACCGTGAGGTCGCCTTGAGCCGCTCCTTCCACATCAGTCAGCAGTGCTAATAGCTGCTGCTGGAGTGCTTCTTTTTGTTGACGTTGCTCAAGAGCTAAACCTTCAGCTTTGTGACGGGCTTGCTCGATCTGGGTTAAGAAGTCCACGCGATCTAACGCCAAGCCAACTTGAGTTGCCACCTGCTTGAAGAACGTGATTTCCGGCTCCTGCCAAGACCGCGTACTCGAACACTGATGGGTGACCAGTAAACCGTGTAACTTGTTGTAAGCAAGAATGGGTGCGACTAAATTCGCCTTAACTTTGAAGGGTTCTAGTTGACCCAGGTAACAGGCGCTCAGTCCCGCCTCATAAATGTTCTCAACTGCTTTGACTCGACCCTCTAGATACTTTTCAACATATTTTTCGGCAAAACAGGGGTCAGCAATATTCGCTCCCAAGGCTCTTGGCCAGCCCTGAGCCACAGTTTCGGCAACGATGCTGCCCTGCCAA
This sequence comes from Cyanobacteriota bacterium, assembly GCA_030776905.1. Taxonomy (GTDB): domain Bacteria; phylum Cyanobacteriota; class Cyanobacteriia; order Cyanobacteriales; family Coleofasciculaceae; genus CADCTM01. The sequence continues at coordinate 2,068 of JALYGX010000531.1, forward strand.
TTTTCGTCAAAGAGATAGACAACGGCTCGGTCAGTTTTTAGGGATTGGCGAATGCCTGTAATCGCGGCATCATAGATTTCTTCGACTTTGAGCGAATCTCGGATGCGGGAGCTAATTTCATTGAGTTGCTGGGCACGCAGAGTTTCGGCTTCTTTCTGCGTTAAGAAATTCACGCGATCTAAGCAAAGTCCGACTCGAATGGCTAGCTCTTTGAGGAAGTTGATTTCAGATTGCTGCCAAACATGGGGTGCCGAACAGTGATGAGCAATAAGTAAGCCATAGAGCTGACCATCGTTGAGAATTGGCGTTACCAAATTCGCCTTGATTTGAAGTCGTTCCATTAACCTCAGGTGAGCCGGGTGAAAACCTGCCTCGAAGACATTATCGGTAGGAACAACACGCCCTTGCCGATACTCTTCTATGAGATGCTCACCAATACAGGCGTCTTCGATTTTTTCCCCTAAAGCTCGTGGCCAAACAGGAACAACCGCTTCTGTGGATATGTAGCCCCGCCAGTCAGGGTGGAAGCGATAGATGACGACGCGATCGGCTTCAAGGATTCGTAGCGCCCCTTGAACGGTTTTTTCAAAGATTTCGTTCAGGTCTTGCTCGTTACGAGTGCGGGAGACAGCAATATCTCCATATAAGCCTGCCTGTTCAGTTTCTGCCGCTTGTGCCCACAATAAGGTTTCGATACGGCTTGCCATCAGGTTGATATTAGCTCCGAGTGCCGCGAGTTCATCTTCCCCTTCTACAGCAACGCGGGTGTAAAGTTCCCCTTGTCCCAGTTTATCTACTGCCTCGGTGACAGCCAGAACTGGACGTGTGGCACGTTTAACCATATAAGCGGCGATCGCAGCGACTATCACGGCTGTCAATCCCGTTCCTAGGGTTAAGATCCAGCCTAATTGGAACTGTGGCGCAAAGGCAATTTTTGTATTAGTGGTAATGGCTGCTTCCCAAGGCAGATCTGGCAAGCCTTCTAGTTTTTCAAATTTTGCATAGGTCACCACATCTTCATGCTTCACCTTGGTGTCAACTCGATCAGTCTCGATCACCGTGTCTGGCTTGCCTGCTGCTTGCAGTTTAGCCCAGGAGGGATAAACTGCATTCATCTGTTTCCCCTCTTTATTCTTTTCCTTCCCTAGGAAAATTTTTCCACTAGAGGAATCAACTAAATAATATTCGTCTCCCTCAGTACCGAAGTTTTTGATCAATTCTTCTAGCACTGTCATCGGCATACGCGAGCGGATAACAGCAATTGTTTTGCCCGTGGCACTATCTTTAATGGGTGCAGCAAAGTGAATGACATATTTTCCAGAAGATTGGGATATGTCCGGATTGCTAATGACAGGCTGATTGGTTTTGAGGACAGTTTGAAAATAATCCCGATCGCTATGATTCGGTAGGGGGTCTCCTTGGGATTGGACAATTACATTACCCTTAAGATCGAATACGGCAATGCTGTCATACGTCCGGTAGGTGTCTACATAGCGGTTTAATGTGGCTTGCTTTTCTGCGAGAGGAGTTGCTTCGCTCAGTTTAGGATTCGCGAGAAACGGGAGAGTCGCTAGTACCTGAATATCGGCATAACGCTCGCCCATAAAACGCTTGACTTTGTCTTCCACACCAACGGCGCGGGCGATTTTGGTCTTAGAAACTTGCTGAGAAAACTCTTGGTTGGCAACGTTATAGGCTGTAATTCCAGTCAATACTACGGGGAGAGTACCGAGGGCGATCGCCAAAGCCGTGGCTTTTTGTGTTAAGCGCAGCCTTTTCCACCCTGGAACCTTAGTTTTCCGAGATGTCTGCTCAGTAGCAGGCGCACTCCTATTTTGAAAATCAAGCCCATTACCGACCGAGTGTAGTGAGGCGGGGCTTAGAGGATGTTGACTCTTAGGGTAAATAGTTGAATTATTCTGATGGATGTCATTTAGGAAAGGATTTCCTTGTTGATTCAGTTCTTGATTGTGGGGTTTTAGCTCTGGGTCAAACTGAGTAGCCATTAATTAGTTTCCTCGAAGTGGTGGTAAAGTGGCAAAATTTCAGTGCAAGAGCCTAATCGTTGTGTAGAACAGATGAATGCACTTTTGTAAGCTCATGCTGCTCCAAGCACTCGCGACTCTACACACTTCGCACTTGGTGGACGAAGTCCCGCAATGAAAGAGCTACTTTCCGCTACATCCGCAGGGCTTTAGGGAACAAGCGACGCTGGAGCAAGTAGTAGAGGTACGTCAACGCTTGCCAATGCACTCTTAGCAAGAGCGATCGCAATTAGCAGCGCCAAGTGCAGCTTCAACCTACAAAGCTTCAGCATCCGGTATCAGTAGAATTTCTCTTTATTGCAAAATGCACCCACGAGGTATGAAAACTAGACCTGAAACAACTTGTCTAGTTTGGGGAAGTGGATGTGACGGAGACATTAGCCCCATTACTCCTTGACACTGTCTCAACAACAACCCAACAAAAACTAGGTCAACCTGGAGTATTAGTATGCTGTAGGAGCTAGAAATGTTCAGTTACCCTAGCAAGGCAGCTTGAGGAAAGGCTTTTTAAAGCACTCGTCTACAAGCTACACCCGCTGCGGCGACACCGCCACCAGCGGCAATTAAAGCACCCATCGGGCCTCCAACTGCCTCGCCAGCTACAGCCATTTCAATCGCCACAGCTAATACACAATCGTCCAAGTCAGATTCTGAACCCGGTTGAGCATTGGGATGATTGTCTTTCCATGCTTGAGCTAAGGGAAGCGCCAGTTTAGCTAGTTGATTATTGAGGTCAAACTCTCGCAGTTCCTCGCGAGATACAGAATTAGAATTAGTAGGTTTCAGACTACTGGACTTTTTTTCTGAGTTGGAAAAACCCATAATTGCTAGTACCTAAAAAACACCACATTCAGGAAGAATGAGCTTGAAGAGAAGGAAAGTGATAGATTACCCTGGTGGTGCTCAACCTGCAGGAGAGCTGAAGCCAGAAGACTAAGGTTGCTAGCCCACTGCTTGCATCTTCGTAAAAGGCTTGAATTATGTAAGACAGTCGTATAACTTGTATTACACTATCTGCATCATAGGACAGTCGCATGGTAATGCGCAACAAAGTCAAGTAGAGTTTATCGAGTCTTTATAAATTGCAACAAATTGCTTATCATTTCTCATTTATCCGGTTGTACCCTGTCCAAGAAGCGACGAGTGCGACAACAGCAGGAAGCCTCTAACCTTCTTCCTACAAAGCTTCAGTGGGCTTGGTAGATAAACTTGACTCCTCTAGTCTGAGACATTGGGGGCACAACCTGACTCTTCGTACCTCGGCAGAGGAGGCATGGCGATCACTTTTTGAGCGTCATACGCTGATACTGTAGTGAGCGTCAGTCTGGGAAGGCGAATATAGAAATTCTATATAAGTGATCGCATCAATAGGAGATAGATAAATTGCGTTCTTATTCTCTGGCGAGAGCAATGAAATCCAGGACTTAGAGCAGCTCTTGGTTCAAATCCCAGTATTAGCTTACTCAAAGAGAACCGTCACATCACCAGACTGAACAAAGTAATTCCATATCGCGAGCGCCAAATCGCTCTCAAACTCTAGCTTCTCAACAGAGTGACATCTTTCCTGGCAACCTTCAGACTTACATCTTTCCTGATAGCTGACAGTTTCATCATCTAACGAACCTTCTGGAATCGTCAGACAGATATTAACAATTGGAATATCTTTACCCTCGCAGCAACCTTTATAAGTGCTAAATCTAACGGCAGCAATGCAGTCAATGTTGATGATCAGATCTGCGAGTCGGATAAACGCCACAATTAACTCCTCGCAAAGATAATAATTTAGTAACTTTTTCACAAAAAAAATTCCAATAAATTAGGCATCGTACCAAACGCCGTTGGTGAAGCCCCTAAATCTTTGGAATCTCTCACTCTTGCCTACGTGCCTATTTAAGGCAGTGGTGAAATGCGGTAGTAACCCCTTTACTCCATCTCATTGCAAAAGTAACAAGCACCTCTAGATTGTAAGATACCTGTAAAACTTGTAATACGCTATTTGCATAGTATGACAATCAGATGATTATGAGCAACAAAGTAAAGAATGCTTCATCGAGTCTTCAAAATTGCTCAGCCAGCCTAATCCATGCCTGCGGCGAGATAACATTTATTAACAATTTTTATTAAAATGTATAAGTGATTCGACTAATGTACCCTGCTTTACAAGCATAGAGTTCTGAAGCCTAACTTTCCCAACACCGCCCAATCATTTCAAAAATTAACTTTAATTAAGGTAGCTACTCACAGGTTCAGTCGTAGAACGTTGAGCCATTGAACCTCCATTAATTTTTCTGGCTAAACTAACCTGAAAAAAGTAAAAGGGACTCAGTAAATAACCCCAGTAGAATGCCAGTTCGCAATCTGCCGCTAAATCATTGAAAGACACCGACGTGTTCTGCGGGATTATTTTTATTTTTCGATATTTAATTAAGTGTAGTAATACCCTACGTAGGCTACCAAAAAATGTTCTTAAAAGAACTTTTTGTTTTTCCCAAAAAGGTGTATTAATCGTCCGCAGACAGCAGCTATTTAAGCCAACACCATAGGAGAGCTTAATTAAATAATCTTTCTCCAATCGCCAACCGGGTATTTGGTGGTAAGTCTCCATCGCTGGGTTGTACCAAATTTCCCAACCCGCTTTGTGGAGGTGCAGCAATGGTTCCAAATCTTCACCACCCACCAACGATTTACCCAACCTACCTTTAAGAAGCGGGTATTTAGGAACAGCCTCACACCAAGCTTGCTTGCGAACAACTAATCCAGCCCCTGGCGGTAAATTGAGCCTGTCAGGTTCGTAAAGATGGGGTTTTGCGCCCCGTTCCGTAATACCTAAAAAAGGAGCAATGCGATCAAAGTTTGCTGGTGGTTCGACTTCAAATTCACCATGAATTTGACTGGCGTAAGCACCCGCTCTTGGGTAGGCTTGACCAAAGGCATAAGCCGCAGCTACCCAATCCAGGGCGGGCAAATTATCATCATCAAGTAAACCAACCCATTCACTTTTGGCTTCTCGAACCGCTCTCGCT
>JALYGX010000532.1 GCA_030776905.1 Cyanobacteriota bacterium
ACCGCAAATCATTAGCCAACTTAAGCAGCTTGGTTACAGCTTTGTAACGGTTCCCCAACTGCTAGAAATGAATGAGAAGGGACAGTCTAGAACTCTAGGCAACGAGTCGCACCCAACCAGTCCATTCACTGCATTTACTAAACCCTAGTACATGGAACCAATGCACTTCTGTTTAATCGAGCAAGCCCTAGGAAGCTACATCTTCCACGGACCAGGATTTGGCAACTTGAGGTGACACTCCGTTCTCAGGCTTTCCTGTTGTGCGGGTTGCGGACAAAGCTGCTTGTACCGATGCCATCTGAGCCATAATTTGTTGCAGTTGAGAGTGGAGTTCCTCAACTTCTTGGGGTGCTAGTTGAGCCGCCGTTGTGGGTGGGTTAACGACAGGCTGCGCCTGAGTATAACCTAAGGAAGTTTGGGCACTAGTAAATTGCGCCTCCGCTTGCACGTTCACAGCAGGCGTCACCCCAGCTTTTCCCTCAATCGGTTGATTCGTACCCGTAACCACCTCAACAACGCTGTCACTAGCACTGGATGTCTTTAATCCTGACTCTAGTGGCATATTTTGACTGGCATTGGATGTCTTTAATATTGACTCTAGTGGGATGTCATCATCCACAAACGCGCTCAGTCCAGAAGCTACCAGTCGGGACTCTGAGAGTTTAAGTGCCTCTAGTTGAGCTTCCTTTTCCTGGAGGTGTTGCGCTAAATCTGATAATTGAGCCTCAACTTGAGAAGATTTGCGGGTAGAACGCCGCCAGCCAGTGAAGGCAACACTGGCAAAGCCTGCTCCCAGACTTACTACACTTGCAAAGCCCAGGTAGGGAGTAGATATGTCCCGCAGTTGACCTTGAAATACCGGTTCTTGCTGGAGTTGGATGACGATGGGTTGTTTGCCTAGCAGAGCCAAGGGTAGAGTTAAGGTTCCAAATACGGCTGCTGAAAGTACGACTGGAGCTAGGACGAATTTCTTGAGCGTAGAGTTGGACATGATTGATAATTCCGTGTCAAAGGTCAAAGGTGCCTGTAGCAGTCGTCAAACTCGAAGTCTGGAGAGAATCTAATAAGCAGGTGCTTATTACCGAAGTTTATTTTTATTTGGCAGGAGAGAAGTACGAGCGCTTGACCGACTTATTTTCTGCTACTTTCACTGTAATTAGAAGATTGATAAATTGCTATAAAGTCATCATGAAGACGGGAAAAACAAGATAAATTTATGGTGAAGCCTTACTAAGGTTAAAGATTTGCTTATCTAGGGGAAGCTTGAGGAAAAACTTTAATCTATAGCGGTTCTTAGTTGGATAGAATACACCTCGTTTCAGGAGTTAGGGTTCAGGAGACAGATAGTTGTACTTAACTCATTTTGTTATTTACTAATGTGCTGAGAAAAGTTCCTGACTGAGAAATTTTTGATTTTTGTTTTTTGAGCGGGTAAAAATGAGGGGCTGAGAAGTGCTCCACTAAAGTCCGGCAGTTAAATTCATGAGGTCTATCTAAAATTTAAAATCGATTGACTAAGTCTAGCCGATCGCACGCATCCTCTTCACCAACCCCATGTCCCAATGGCACCCTTAAATGGTCCAACAATATCGCTAGTAATCCAGCCGCCGTAAAAATTCCCTGGCTGTGGCTGCACCTGTTCGCCGTTGACGTAACAGGCATCCATCAGGTGAGGATAGAAGGCTAAATAGTCTTTGATAGAAGCAAAGCTTGGTGTGGGGTCGGGATAAGACCAAGCCGCATTAGTCGCTTGTTTGTCACCCACCACAAGTGTATAGTAAATCGCTCGACCTTTCCACTCACAATAGGAGCCTTGAGTGGTTCTTACCAAGTACTCCATCTTGATGTCTTCAGGGGGAAGATAGTAGACGGGTGGGTGGCTAGTTTCCAGGACACGCTGGGCACGTTGAGTTTCTGCGATCGCAATTCCATTAAAGATAATCTGGATGTGCTTGGGCGAGTCTTCCAAACGGGGTGGACGTGGATAATCCCATACAGACTCTTGACCAGGTTCGGGTTCAATGCGGCGATTCACGCTAATCATTCTCCTGCTTGTATCACAATCGCTATTTTAAAGGTCTAACAATTGCCTTTGTTAGTATCCCTGAGGTGATTGCTTCAAGAGTCCTTAGTCTCTGTGAGATCTGACTTTAAGTACAGGTATCTCCTTAACCCTACAGAGAATAATAAAGCTGGGTTCCTCTGCAAGGTATAAGAAGTTACTTCGACGGTTATTTACAGCTTTAGCAGTGAATGGACATTGAATCGGTAGCAGTTAGTGTTGGTTTGTTTGTAGTCGCGGTGTTGGCGATCGCGTTCGCCGGAATTAAGATAGCTAGAGTTGCAGGCCGTTTAGCCGATGCCACGGGACTGGGTGAAGCTTTCGTCGGAGCCTTATTTTTGGGTGGTAGTACCTCTTTGGCAGGAATTGTTACCTCCATAACGGCGGCGGCTCACAATCACCCAGAACTCGCCGTTAGCAATGCCTTGGGTGGAATCGCCGCTCAAACCGTATTTATAGGAATCGCGGATATGGCTTACCGCAAAGCCAACCTAGAACACGCTGCCGCCTCTGTCGCCACTCTAATGCAGGCAACACTTCTAGTGACACTATTATCGATTCCCTTACTGGCTATGGCTGGCCCAGAAATCACTGTAGGGGGAATTCATCCAGCATCTTTAGTTATTCCTATTGCTTATTTTCTCGGCTTGCGTCTAGTCTCTGAAGCTCAGACAAAACCCATGTGGAGTCCACGGCGAACGGCGGAAACGCGGATTGAGGAACCCGTAGCCGTTGAAGCCGAACCTCCTAAATTAACTCGTTTATGGTTACAGTTTGTCGTGTTAGCGGTGATTGTTGCGATCGCTGGTTATATTGTCGGTGAAGCTGGAGTATCTATTAGCGTTCAGACGGGTCTTTCTGAATCCTTGGTAGGTGGTTTATTTACAGCCCTATCTACTTCCTTACCAGAACTCGTAACAACCATTGCGGCAGTGCGTCAGGGAGCGCTCACCTTAGCTGTAGGAGGTGCTATAGGTGGAAGTAGTTTTGATGTGTTGCTCCTAGCTTTTTCTGATTTCGCTTATCGGGGGGGTTCGATTTACCATGCTTTGGAAACTCGACAGGTTTTTGTTGTAGCGCTAACTATCCTGATGACTGGCATCCTATTATTAGGATTGTTGCGGCGGGATAAGCATGGAATTGGCAATATTGGCTTTGAGAGTGTTTTGGTGCTGATGTTGTACTTAGGTGGATATTCGCTGTTGTTTTTGGGCAGCTAACTTGGTGGGTGATGAAAACTTGTTAGTTGGTTAGTTATTAAACCAATGCAGGTGAAAGTCAGCAGAAAATTCTCATATGGAACTCGATTCTCTGCTCAGACTTAAGCGTGTGATTCGCGTCATCGGTTTTGACGATGCTCCCTTCCTACGCGATTCTGGAGCTAGTGTTGCGATCGCAGGTGTCGTTTGTGCCGGGACTCGCTTTGAGGGGATGGTTTGGGGATACGTAGAGCCGGATGGTTGGGATGCAACTGACGTTATCTTAAAGTTACTGCTGGGGCGAAAATTCCTACCGCAACTCCACATTGTCCTCCTCGACGGGATTGCTTTTGGTGGCTTTAATGTAATTGACTTATCCAAGCTTTCAGAAGGACTCAAACTCCCTTGCGTTGCTGTAATGCGGCGGATGCCTAACCTAATTGCTGTAGAACAAGCAATTCATCGTCTACCAGAACCAGAGCGACGCCTCCAAGTGCTGCATAGCGCTGGAACTATCCATGCGTATCCTCCCTTCTTCTTTCAGGTGTGCGGTGCTTGTCCTCAGGTTACTTATTCTGTACTGAAACGCCTGACAGATTGCGGAAAAGTCCCGGAGGCGTTACGTTTGGCACATTTGATTGGTGCAGCGGTAGTGAAAGGAGAGAGCGGAAGCTCTGCTTAGGAAACATTGAAAGGAAAAAGGTTGAGTTAGCGTATCTTCACGTTTTACTATTTTTTTTCTACAACAAAGAATTCTGAGAAAAACACCAGCCATCTAACGAACTGGGAAGGTGAGGAGATCGCTGATCGTCACAAAAAAGTGAGCACCTTACAAATCAATTCCTCCAATTGAGTTCTTCCTAATGGATGAAATCTTCTTACTTTTTCAATTAGCTGTATTATCGCCCCGGAAGCTATAACCTTTACAGTACAACGCTTTAAGGCTTTATGAATGGAGAAAACCGTTTTGTAAAGTAATATTGCAGTAAATTTATGAAAAAATATTGCGGCTTCTTGAATGGATTGTTAAAGTGTGCATAAGTGACTACTTCTGGTAAATGCTCGTATCTAGGAGACGTGCAATTCATGCTCTACATAAATCTTGGCTCTTCAAGGATTCACTGATGCCAGCATTGGCAAAAAGATATTTCTCCGACTGCTTGACATCAACTTTTCTGCAAGAGTGCGCTGGAAATATCTTTTGGCTCGTTTGGCGATGCGTAGGACGACTTCAGGCCTTTCCTCATTCACTTTCCTCTTGCGTATTGCCAGCCAATTCAATTTTTACTGAAGTATCACGAAAAAACATTTCTCAGGTTTGCCTACAAAACTAATGTTCCCTACAAGATTTGTGAGAAATGTTTGGCTTTCAAAGGTTGAGTCCGACTCCTACCTCAATCGCAAATTACTGTTCGTCTAACTGTGTGCGAGTAGGCAACTTCATGTGTTCCCATCTTTCAGCACAACATTGCCTCACAGCGCAGTAAAACCTCAACTTTAGAGATTTATAATCTATGGACATTCAAGGAAAGACTGCCCTAATTACTGGGGCTTCCCGTGGAATTGGGCGAGCGATCGCCATTGAGCTAGCACAACAAGGAGCCAAACGTCTGTTGTTGGTGGCACGCGATCAGCAACGGTTAGCAGAAGTGGCAACCGAAATCGAGGCACTGGGCGTAGAAGTTGTAATCTTCGCTTTAGATCTGACTCAGCCAGTAGAAGTGAATATTGCGATCGCCAAAGCTTGGCGCAATCACGGCCCCATTCATCTGCTCGTTAACTGTGCTGGAGTTGCCCACCAAGCTCCCTTCTTGCAATCCCAACTGCCAAAAGTCTCCGAAGAGATCGCGATTAATTTGATGGGAATGTACACCATAACTCGTAGCGTTGCCCGACGCATGGCAGCACAACAGGAAGGGACAATTGTTAACGTTTCTAGCTTGATGGGCAAAGTAGCCGCGCCAACGATGGCGACCTATTCCGCTACTAAGTCTGCGATTTTGGGGTTTACCCAAGCCTTACGCGGGGAGTTAGCAGAACACAATATCCGGGTGATAGCGTTGCTACCAACCCTGACCGATACTGATATGGTGCGAGATTTACAGTTGTTTCGCTGGGTAGTACCGATGACTCCCCAGGAAGTTGCTCGCGCACTCGTCGCTGGACTGCACAAAGATTCACCGGAAATTTTAGTAGGATGGCAAAGCCATTTAGCCGTGTGGTGCAACCGCATTGCACCTTGGCTACTGGAGAAGGTTTTACTCATGGCGGCTCCCTTGCCCAAGGATAGACAAAAACGCTACACAAGACTCAGACAGGCTGAGGCAATCTCTCGTTAAAGCCTTTAGCTGAAGGGGGGTCTAACTTAAGACTCCCCACCTAAAGAATTGGAATATAGACTAATGTATTAGTTTGTCGTACTGAGGGAGACAGCCGCTTACGGCAAGAGAGTTGGATAATGAACTACAGCCAGTCGCTTGCGCGTCAGCCAGTTTCTGATTTCATAGGGGATTGCGTCAGCTTAGACTTGCGTCCTCGCGTCGGACTCACATCCCCTCCATCAGCAGCAGTCCTAGTTCCTAAGACCGATAGCATTCTGATTCCCTCCGCTCTTAT
>JALYGX010000533.1 GCA_030776905.1 Cyanobacteriota bacterium
AAGGCTTTTGGAAGTAAGGTGGGTGTGGCTCTGAACAGAATTGAAACCTTAATTCTGCCGTTGCCCTAGTCGTGCCTACCGTCCCGTTAATAAGACGGGTGCAAGATCTCAGTTAAAGCCAAATGACTTCACTCGCTCGATGGCATAAGACATGGCAGCAACTCGGTGCAGCATCCGGCAGCGAAAATCTCTACGAGCGGGTTAGTGCCTGTTACGCTGAATCACATCGCAAGTACCACACGATGCAGCATCTTGAGGAGTGCTTTAGTTACTTCGAGCTGATTAGAGATCATGCAGAGCATCAGGCTGAAGTAGAGCTTGCTATCTGGTTTCATGATGCTATCTACAGGGTATCCAGCAAGGACAATGAGGAGAAAAGCGCTAAGTGGGCATATGCCAGCACAGTATCGAGCAGCTTGCCTAAAGAAATTGGGGAGCGCGTTTACTCCCTGATTCTGGTGACGAGGCACAACGCGGTTTCAGTAAGTCGAGATGCTGAAGTTTTGGTAGACGTTGATTTGGGCATTCTTGCCGCAGAACCGAAGCGCTTTGATGAATATGAGGTTCAGGTTCGTGCTGAGTATGCGTGGGTTCCGGAGCCGCTTTATCGGCGTGAGCGGCGCAAGGTATTGCAGGAGTTTGTCAATCGAGCGAGCCTTTATTCAACAGCCCTATTTCGTGAGCGTTATGAGGTTCAAGCGCGTAAGAATCTGTCTCGGTCTCTTGCTAGACTCTGAACCTAACATATCCTGAGATTGATATTAATTTTAAACCTAGAGATGGGAATAAATCAGTCTCAGCTACAGGCTCTAAGTCTTCTTCCCAAGGGGTGTCGGCAAGTGCCAAAACTGAAGTGGGTAAGTTTTTGTCCGGAGAAGGTAGAATCAAACTTCTACAGCTTTAGAGAAGATATGGGCTGTTAGATCTGTGAAGCCTCAGGGAAGTCTTGACATGGTTATGGCATTTAGCTACTTAAAGGGTGCTACTACAGTAGTTCTACCCAGTGTTTTATCCGAAAAGCGTTCCTCGTATAACATAAACGTTAGTCTCAGTGATGTCCAAGAGCCGATTACAAGCGCTCCACCAGAGGTGCGTAGAATTATTGAGCGGGTATTGCAGGCAGAAAAAGACAAGCTTTACATGAGACAGCCGCGCCATATTAATGATGACATATTAAAGATTGTCAAGGAAGAAGTGCAATGAAGCTGATGTCAATCCGGCTTTGCAACTTTCGTCAGTTTTATGGCAAAACTCCAGAACTACTTCTTGCTTTTGGAGAGCGCAATACAACGATTATTCATGGGAATAATGGAGCGGGTAAAACAACGTTGCTGAATGCCTTTACTTGGGTATTGTACGAGAAATTCACTGCTGCTTTTGCCTCGGAAGACCAACTGGTAAATAAACGAGCTATTACTGAAGCCAAACTTAAGGATTCAGTGGAATGCTGGGTAGAAGTAGGCTTTGAACATAACAACAAACGCTACCAGGTGAAGCGGGTGTGTCGTGCGTATAAAACTGAAGCTGGAGTCGAACCGGGAAAAAGTGAGTTATATCTTCAGATAGCTGGAGATGATGGACGCTGGTTGCTGCCTCAACAATTGCCAGAGGATATTATTGGCAGAATTTTGCCTGCAACTTTGCATCAGTACTTTTTCTTTGATGGAGAACGGATTGAGCAAATTGTCCGTTCTGATAAAAAAGCGGAAATTGCTGAAGCAACAAAAACACTGCTAGGGGTAGAGGTATTAAACCGTTCTATTAAGCATTTGAAGGAAGCCAAGAAAACTCTGGAAGCAGAACTAGCGGATATTGGCGATTTGCAAACTAAAAAATTGTTGCGAGAGCAGGAAAACTTAGAGCAAGAAAGCGAACGACTCTCAAAACGTCAAGTGGAAGTTGCTCAGGAGTTGGAACACCAAGACGAGTTGAAGAAGACGATTGGTAGTCATTTGCTAGAACTTAGTGGTGCTGAGGAATTACAAAAACTTCGGGATGAACTCCAAGTTAGAGAAAAGCTGCTTCGAGAACAACTTAAACAAGCAAAAGATGCACTAAAACGAGCAATATCAACACGAGGGTATACAGTTTTATTGTCAGAGGCAACAGCGGACTTTCGAGCAATTGTCGAGTATTTACGGGAGAGAGGAGAGTTACCGATTGGGATTAAGCGGCAATTTGTTGGGGACTTGCTGAACAAGAAGCGCTGTATTTGCGGGGAAGAATTGATAGAGGGAACTCACGCCCATCAGCAGGTATCGGCTTGGATGGATAAAGCGGGAATTGCTGATGTTGAGGAAACAGCAATTCGCATGAGTGCTCAGGTGGATGCAATTGACAAGCAAGCGCCGGAATTTTGGGAAGAAGTGGATAGGCAGCAAGATAATATTGCTAAAGGCAGAAATGAACTTTCCGGTATTGAGACGCAGCTAGATGATATTAATAAAAAGTTGAGGAGTTTTCCTAGTGAAGATATCAGTCAGTTGCAAAGACGTTTAGATGAAACAGAAGAAAAAATTCGTGAATTAACGTTAGAGCAAGGGGCAAATCACCTGCAAATAACTCGACTTTTAGCTGATATCGAGGCAAAAGCCAAGCAGGTTGCCAAGCATAAGATGAATGAAACTAAGCAAGCTTTGGCACAGCGACGGATTGCCGCTACTCAAGATGCAGTTGAGCGGTTGATAGAAGTGCGATCGCGTTTGGATGACCAGTTTCGCTCTTCCCTAGAGAGACGAGTCCAAGAAATATTTACCTCAATTTCTTTAACTCCTTATATTCCTAAGCTGAGTGAAAACTATGAATTAACGCTAGTAGAAAATACCGCAGGACAAGAGACAATTGTTGCGGCATCCACAGGAGAAAATCAGATTCTCAGCCTATCGTTTATCGGCGGCATTATTGACCGAGTGCGGGACTGGATTCAAGAAAATACGCTAATGGGTCCAGATAGTAGCACGTTCCCGATAGTCATGGATTCACCGTTCGGAAGTTTGGATGAAATCTACCGCAGGCAAATTGCCAAGACACTTCCTCAATTAGCCAATCAGTTAGTCGTTTTAGTGACTAAAACTCAATGGCGCGGAGAAGTCAATCGTGAGATGGCAGCTCATATTGGTAGAGAATATGTTCTTACCTACAACTCTCCTAAACCTGACTGTGAGGAAGATGCGATTGAATTAGGAGGCGATCGCTATCCTTTAGTCAAGCAAAGTCCTAATGAATTTGAGTATACAGAAATCCTTGAGGTAGATTATGGTTTCTAGTTCATCTAACCGTTCGTAGAATTTAGCGAATGACGCCTCTTGCACAAACTGCTTCCGTAGCTCCTTGGCTTTATTGGTCGATTTTCCCCATCCATCGTGCTTTTTTGAAGCTTTACTTTGGTGACATTGTTATTAGAGGATTAGAAAATCTACCTGAATCTGGAGCTGTAGTTCTCGCTCCTAAACACTTTAGTCGTTGGGACCCAGTGGTATTAGCGTCACTGAGTAATGAACCACTACGATTCATGACCAATGCTAACCAGTTTGAGGGATTTCAAGGCTGGTTAATTCAACGACTGGGAGCTTTTCCCATCGATCTAAATCATCCTAAAGTTTCCAGTTTTCGTTGTGCCATTGAATTGCTGCAAGCGGGAAAGAAATTAGTCATCTTTCCGGAAGGAGGAATCGTTCGCGACCAACCTTTACAACCTCTGAAAACGGGTTTAGCTCGTTTAGTTTTGCAAGCTGAAGCCTCAACACCTGAAGAGTTAGCTATTCCCATTGTTCCTATTGCTCTACGTTATGACCCAGGAGCTGATCAAGGAGCCAAAATAGTTATTCATGTCAGTTCGCCGCTTTATGCTCAGGATTACCCTCAAGAGAATGATAAGCAAACAGCACTTGTACTAACTCAAGCTTTACAAGTCGCTTTGCTGAACGGTTTAGAGACGATTGAATCAGTGTGAAGCCTAGCAAATGTAATAGCGATCGCTTTTTTCTCCTCCCCAAAAAGTGGCACTTACTATGCTGATGGAGAGAAAAATCCCTGTAAGTTTGAACAAACCCAATGTTCAGAGGCAAATCGCAGTGGTTAGTTCATCGATCAGTCACGGGGGAACAGTTCTTACAAAGAACTTGGCGACAGATACCTGGTGGGGTAAAGCTAGCTGGGAAGACTATATCGCACTGACTGAAAATCCTGCTTACGCCGATGGCAGATTTTATTACCATCAAGGACTCTTAAGGATTGAGATGTCGCCGCTTGGTCCCCGTTATGGTCGTCAGACTTCAGTTATTTCCAAGGCGGTTAGTCTTTTTGCCACCATTAAGAACGTCCGCATTGTTGAGTTAGCTAATACGAGTTTCAGGAAAGTAGGTATCGGTGAATTTCAACCAGATTTAGCATTCTACATTGGTTCAGGGTTAAGGGTGCCACCGCTCACTGATACGCCAGTCGATCTTCAGCAGTATGACCCACCTAGTTTAGTTGTGGAAATTGGAGATTCTACAGTCAGTGATGAATTGGGACGAAAGCGCTTGTTGTATGAAGAGTCAGGGATACGGGAATATTGGGTGGACGATTTGAATGTTAAGGAAGTGATTGCCTTAACGATCGCTAATGGGTTGAGTGGTCGAATTCGGGAGTCGCGGGTTTTGCCGGGACTGGCGATCGCATTAGTCGAAGACGCTATCAAACGTAGCTATAGTGAGGATGATACGAAGATTAACCTCTGGCTACTCAAAATATTTAGCCAAGGTTGAAAATCAGCGTTCCTCACTCAGCACCTTCAAGTTAAACCTTGATGCCCAGTCTCAATGCTGGATTATTCGCCCAGCGATCGGCTACATGAGCATAAATGCAGGTTGTTCTCG
>JALYGX010000534.1 GCA_030776905.1 Cyanobacteriota bacterium
ACCCGAAAATCCGCCAACTAGTTCAACCGAACCTGTCAAGCCGTCACCCCCATCACCCGGGGAAGTTCCAGCAACGCCATAAGTCCAGCCGTCTGTAAAACGCTGTATTGATACCAATTCACTGGAAACTTGGTACAAATAAACTCAGGTTTTTGGGAATAGGGAATTGGCAATAGTCAGTCCAATTCCCTACTTCTCATTGCCAATTGGCAACATCTTAGTTGTAGAGACTTTCTCCCGGAACATCTCTACGACTTAACGTTTTAGGACTTGAGCGATCGCTCCTTCCAGTTCTTCCTTACTCAAGTTGGTGAGTATAAATACTTCTTGAAAGGTTTTGCCCACTCTGGCAATGACTTTAAATCCCCCCCGAATTGGCACGGACACTTTCAATTGCAACTTAGGGCAATGACTTTTTGCGCGTCCCAGTACGGCGGGAGTAATGGTTTGAATGCCAGTGTAACCGAGGAGTCGTTCCAGAACTGGAATCAGACCCTGAATATGGGTTGAGTGATTCCAAACTAATCTACCGCCGTTGGGGTTGCTCATGAAATTATGCTGCCTCTAGGGGAGCCATAGTTAATCCGGCACGACTTAGCTGTTGGTGATAAAACTCTGCCTGCTCTTGAGGACCAACCCAGACAATCGCTTGACCTTCAAAGTGAACTTGATTGGTGAGTTCCCAAGCGCGATCGCTTGTCATCCCAGGAATATACTTGACCAAGCACTCCTGAACGTGTTGAAACGTATTAAAGTCATCGTTCAGCACGATCACCTTGTAATTGGGATAAGGCTTCTGGGTAACTTGAGCAGAGCGTTCAGGAGCTTTAACTGGCGAGGCAGATGTTGCGTGAAAAGCTGCCGAGATTACCATAGTCATAAGACAGTTACTAAATACTTCACATAAAGTTAAACAATTAGCCTCCCATCTAGTTTACCTGACCTTTTCTCACAACCAACAGCTAGCGCCACTTATCCCAAGATTCATTGAAAATCGAGGTATCCGGAAAAGCCGTAGGGTTTCCATTCTTTTCCATCCGTTGCCGGAGAGCTTGCAATTGCGGTTCTTGTTGCGGGACTTGATCCACTAGTTGGTAGGGGGCAATTCCATTTTCTAACGCAAAAGCGGCTGTCGTACCAGCTGCCGCACCCGATGACCATTCAAAGGAATGCACCCGGTACGCAGCAGCAGCGATGTGACTGGTGGCAATACTTTTTCCGGCAACTAACATATTGTCAATCTTCTGAGGAATCATGGCTCGCAGGGGAATTTGGAACGGGTAAGATTGACCTGCCCCCTGTCGTTCACCCTCCCGCTCCGTATTACCAGAGCCTTCGGGGGGACTCTGAGCCATACAAGGGTGAAAGTCAATTGCATAATGCCCAACCCCTACAGAATCGGGATAAATAGTAGAGCGAGTACGCCGCTTGACTTCTTGCGGTGGCTTCTTACCGCTAACGACAGATAGTGTTTCCAATCCCGCCAGCGCTGTCCGTAAGTCTTGATACATCTGCGGTGTAAGCGTCTGACGGTAATAATCGTCTTGGTAGTCACGGCGGGAGATGTCAATTTCTGAGACACTAAAGCCTTCGGGATAGCCATAGCTTGGGCGTCCTATAATCCGCCGCCCTTCCCGCATATAGGGATACTTAGACAACCCATGCACTGTCCCCATTGGGGAATCTAATCCACTGAGGAAACGGTTATTGGGATGAGGCTTCTTAACCCCATCACCCAAGCGAGAATCGGTAGTTCCCTCCACAAGCCAATAGAAATAGCCCTGTGCCTTTTCCTCAGCCTTGCGTAAACTTTCTGCCCGCAAGCCACCCATCCAGTTACCAGGTTGCAGTTGTCCTGTAGCTTGCAATTGGTCGCGACTGTAAACCAAGTTATCTTGAGACGTGCCGGGACGATAGTCGTTGCCCCAAGTCCAGTTCTGCATGGAGATATCCCGTGGTGCGGGAGCTGCAAAATTGATACCACCGAATTTTGTTGCTTTACCTTCTTCAGGACTCCAAATGCGTCGATAAGCGAACACCAGCCCAAAGTCTGCTAACCGTTGTAATTCATAGCTGTAATAGGGCGCATACTGAGGATAAAACGAAGGCATTCGGTGGGTTTGCGGTTCCTTGGTCGCCTCCATTGCAAAGGTGTAGGTAAAGCCTTGGGTGCAATAAGGGTCGGCGGTAGCGCTAGACGCAGAAGGTTCCCGAAAGGAGCGGGGGTCGATGCCAACGCGGTAGGGAACGTCAGCCAGAGCAATAAGTTCGCCAGTTTCGGTGGCATCAACGACATACCAGCTTTGTGAAGGACCCTTCCGTGCCTGTTGGGGTACGAAGCGGACAACGGTTTTTTCAAAACGGGGCGAATTTTCGTAGCGATACCAATCTTCGATGGTTTGCGATAGGGGAAAAGTGTTAAGCGGAGGCGCACCTTTAGCAGGTTTGTGCTGAATCGCAACTACCCCTTGAATCTCTGATTGTGTTCCTTTTACTTCCTTAGCCACCGTAGAGGGGAACCACTTAAGTTTGCCCTTACCGCGTTTTGCCGCATCTTGCAGCATACCTAGTAAGATTTTGTGAGCATCCTTGGGAATAAAACAGGATTGGCTCACCCAGCAATCTCCGGGGTTGAGTTCACCATAATTTTGTTTAATCGGGTCGCGCAGTTCTAGGTAGCCACGGGAGTAGAATAAACGCGATCGCTGAGTTGCTTGTTCATCCAGGGCGGAGGTTCCCTGAGCCGAAATTTGCCCGCCCACCCAATCGGTAATTTCAGTCAGACAAACAGTTCGTCCAGCTAGCAAGCTTTCATAGGCAGTTGCGGCTCCTGCAAGCCCGCCTCCGACGACTAAAATTTCACAGGTTTCTTCTTTCTCTGGGGTTCTCGGTTGTGCGTTAAGGGTTGCTGGAGCCAGGGAGGTGAGGGAAATTACGCTAAGAGTAAGTGTAATGAGCGATCGCTTCATAGTTGGAGAAAAACAGTTGTATCAATAGGTACGCTACGTTTTGTCTGAGACGCTGCCATCACCCAAGAAGTTCATTTGGATTCACTAGTGCTGAGACAAGAGAATCTTTCCTAAAGACTCAGTACTCGCAACCCAGATGACCTTGCGCTTAGAGGCGTATTTTATTATCCAGGTTGTTGAGTGTTAACGGTTCGCTTTTAACACTCAACAGTCAACATAGTTACCATTAGCACTCTTTTTGTATCCAAACATACCTTAAGGCAGAGGTAGTTAAAGAAGGAATGGAGATACATGGAAGGAGATTAAGCAGTGTTAAGGGAACGTAATGAGCATAAAAAAAGTAACAATAACCACAGCCCTGATGGCTGTTGGAGTAATTACCTCTTTGGGATACGCTGCTGTAGCTCAGACCAACCGACCGGAATCAGCACCCAGTCAATCTACACCTCCTCTGCCCAACCGACCTGCACCCTTGCCAAACCAACCTTTGCCCAACCGACCTGCACCTCTGCCAAACCAACCTTTGCCTAATCGACCTCTACCTGGGTCAAATAGCCAGCTAAGTGCTCTAGACAACCAGTTTGTTATGGACGCCGCACACGGAGGAATGGCAGAAGTAAGACTGGGACAACTCGCTTTGCAACGCTCAACGAGTCCTCAAGTGAAGCAGTTTGCGCAGCGGATGATTCAGGATCATACGCAGGCGAATACTGAACTGATGCGGTTGACCACCCAGAAGGGAATCAATGCCCCAACAGATGTTGGTCCCAAGTATCAAGCAG
>JALYGX010000535.1 GCA_030776905.1 Cyanobacteriota bacterium
CACCATGAGTTAGCTCATGCCCAATGACATCGATCGCCTTGGTGAAGCGTTCAAAGATTTCTCCATCCCCATCACCATAAACCATCTGGTTACCGCTCCAAAAGGCGTTTTCATACTTCTCACCGTAATGAACGGTGGAGTCCAGACGCAAACCGAGATCGTCCACGGAGTTCCGCTCGTAAACCTCATTGTAGAAGTCATAGGTAGCACCCGCGCCATCGTAGGCTTCAGTCACAGCTACATCATCGGTTGCAGGATCGCCTTCACCACGAACCAGAGTGCCTGGAAGATCGGTGTCGTTTTGAGCATCGTAGACGGTGCGGCGCTTCTCTCCAGCAGGCGTCACCATTACCGTTGAGATGTTGTTCAATACATCCCGTTGTCCGCGAATCCGTGACGACACGGTTAAACTTTGAAAAGCCCATTCCTGTTGATCTACATTGCCATTTTTGGCAATCTCCCGCAGGATGTGAGGCGGGACAATAGAACAGACTGGGCAGCTATAGTTAAGCTGACGGCAACCTTTCAACCCTACTGATAGCCCAGCCTTAGCGAGTTGGCTAGCGTTTTTTTTAAGCTTTCGGGACATTGATGCTCTCCTTTAGTGAAGTGGCAGCAACAAACAAGTGAATGGGTATCCACCAATACAATTGCTCTTCCCAAGCTATCCGAAAACCCGCAGGCTCGTCACAAAAAGTGACTGAAAATTCTTTTTTCAGGAAATTTTGGCTATTTTAAGGGTTTGAGTCTCTTGAAAGTGCTGAGTGCTTAGTACAGAAAGAGACTTCTATTATTTTGTAGATGCGGCAAGGGTGCAATTGTTTTCTAGGATTAGCACTCTAACCCTGAGAGTGCTAAATTTCTAATAGAGACACGACAAAATACAGGAACGTATGGCGAAAATCGTTGCGTTTAATGAAGAATCAAGACGCGCTTTAGAACGGGGCGTCAACGCCCTAGCGGATGCCGTTCGCATTACTCTGGGACCCAAAGGTCGTAATGTACTTTTGGAAAAGTCATTTGGGGCACCCCAGATCGTCAACGATGGCATCACAGTTGCCAAAGAAATTGAACTCGAAGACCCCTTAGAAAACACGGGCGCTCGACTAATTCAGGAAGTCGCTTCCAAGACGAAAGATATCGCGGGTGATGGGACGACGACGGCTACTGTTCTCGCTCAGGCGCTGATTCGTGAAGGTCTGAAGAACGTTGCGGCTGGTGCAAATCCAGTTGCCGTGCGCCGAGGCATTGACAAAGCGATCGCTCATTTGGTGAAAGAAATTGAGGCAATAGCACAGCCAGTAACTGGAAGTGCGATCGCGCAAGTTGCCACCGTTTCTGCGGGTAACGATGATGAAGTCGGCGCTATGATTGCCGAAGCGATGGACAAAGTCACCAAAGACGGCGTCATCACGGTTGAAGAGTCAAAGTCTCTTTCTACCGAACTTGAGGTCGTAGAAGGGATGCAGCTAGATCGGGGCTACATTTCCCCCTACTTCGTTACCGACAACGAACGGATGCTGGTGGAATATGAAAATGTCCGCATCCTGATTACCGATAAGAAGATTAGCGTCATCCAGGATTTGATTCCAGTATTGGAGAAAGTTGCTCGTGCTGGACAACCTTTGCTAATTATTGCCGAAGACTTGGAAGGCGAAGCGTTAGCCACATTAGTGGTGAACAAAGCACGGGGTGTCTTGAGTGCAGCAGCTATCAAGGCTCCTGGATTTGGCGATCGCCGCAAAGCTATGTTACAAGACATTGCCGTTCTCACTGGCGGTCAGATGGTTTCTGAAGAAGTCGGCTTGACTCTTGATGCGGTGTCCCTGGAAATGTTGGGAACGGCTCGTAAAGTCACCATCAGCAAAGACAGTACTACCATTGTTGCGGGTAGCGAAAATTCAGCAGATGTCGAAAAGCGAGTTGCCCAAATCCGTAAACAGCTCGAAGACACCGACTCCGACTACGATAAAGAAAAACTGCAAGAGCGGATTGCCAAACTTGCAGGTGGTGTTGCAGTCATCAAAGTGGGTGCGGCTACCGAAACCGAACTCAAAGACCGCAAGCTGCGGATTGAAGACGCCCTAAATGCCACGAAAGCGGCTGTAGAAGAAGGTATTGTCCCTGGTGGCGGTACTACGCTGATTCACTTGATTCCGAAAATTGCCGACATTAAAAATGGTCTAGATGCCGAAGAGAAAATCGGTGCAGACATTGTCGCTAAAGCCTTAGAAGCACCCCTGCGTCAGATGGCGGATAATGCTGGTGTTGAAGGTTCTGTCATCGTCGAGAAGGTGCGGGAGAGCGATACTAACGTTGGCTACAACGCTGCCACCGATAAATTTGAAGACTTGATTGCGGCTGGCATTATTGACCCTGCTAAGGTTGTGCGTTCTGCATTGCAAAATGCGGGTTCCATTGCGGGTATGGTTTTGACCACCGAAGCCCTTGTTGTCGAGAAGCCTGAGAAGAAAGCAGCAGCCCCTGACATGGGCGGCATGGGCGGCATGGGCGGTATGGGCGGCATGGGTATGATGTAGTCCACTGCCTTCGAGGTATAAATTTCAAAGCAGCTTGTCTCTCAACGGCAGGCTGCTTTTTTTGTAGCGATCGTTAATTTTTGCAGTAATACTAGATGAGACAATTGCAGTAATGATTTAACTATGCTTGTATTTTTTATCCACGGTGTTGCCACACGCGATGCTCAATATGCAGATACATTGCAAAACCTCATTAAAGAAAAGTTTATTCAAAGAGAAAAACCTCTACCCTATTTTTACTCTAGCTTTTGGGGAGCCGTATTAAAGGATATCAGCAAGTTATTCAACTGGATTCATCAAGACTTGCAAGAAGCTAAGAAAAATCATCCACAAAGTAGCGTCGATGATATTTTTCGATACCAGAAATTTAGAGAAGGGTTTTTCTCGGAGTTCGTTGGTGATATTTTAAGCTACTTAAATCCTGAACGCGGATTTGCTATTAGAAAACTCATCGCGCAGCAATTATATGACTTTCTCAAAAAGAATCCAGAAGAAACAGAACTACATATTGTTGCTCATTCTCTAGGCACTGTTATTTTATGGGATGTCTTATTCTCAGACAGATTTAGCAGTAAAGATCCAGCTTCTTACATTCGAGCCATGCTAAAAGATTTGACTCAGCCGAATGTGGCTCATAAAGCTTCTCTGAAGAGTATAACCACAATGGGTTCGCCTATTTTATTTTTAAATACAATGTTAGATGTTAAGCCTGAACAAGTAAAAAAATTCGTTGATGGATATCAAGAAGAACCTCTCCACTGGCTTAATATCATTCATTCTTCAGATGTTATTGCTTATCCTCTGCGCTCAAGCCTTAAAATAGAACCATCCTGTAATCTATCTTTCCAAGATATATTTATCCATGATGAGGCAAACTCTATGGAGAGAGCCTTAAGCGAGTTTGCAAATTCTAATAACAAAGTTGTACAGGCTATAGGTTTAGTAAATCCATTAATCAATGAAGCCGTTGCCCATGCTCCGATGTTTGCAGGTGCAGGAGATGGTCATACTGGGTACTGGAACTGTCGCCAAACAGCTTCTTTGATTACAGCTAATATTCTAGGCAAAACAGAAGATACACCTACCAGACAAGGCAATACAATTGAGAGAGTAATTAATTGTCTCAACCAAGTTGATGGGATGACGGATAAATCGGTAACAGATTTAAGATTACATATTATTGATAAAACTTTGGAGGAGATAACCTTTAAGGATGGCAGTGGCAAGCTTTTATTATTGGTTAATCCTCTTCAAGTTCATCATGTTTATGTCTTTGATAGCTCGGAAAATTGTAAGTTTAGTGGATATGTTGGCGTGATTCATGGGCATGGTATAAAAAAGATGGTCAAGTCGATTAAGAATTTTTTCTGCTAATTAAGAGCATACAAATCATCAAGATGAGGTGACTTAAAATGACACAGAGACGTTTACTAGATGCCAACTTAGCCACACAACTCGATGAAGAAGAAGATTTATTTGATTATTACTATGATGAGCAGGGAAGTATGCCGGGAACCCTTAAGATTCCCAAAAATGCTCCACAGCCTGAGATTGTCTTGATTGACTACAGTGAGACAGAACGTACCCGCGTACAGTTGGAGAAGCCTGAAGACTCTATTGTCTATTTAGATACAGCATCAGTTTCCTGGGTGGATGTATTAGGACTAGGTAGTGAAGATGTTTTGCGGCGGCTGGGTAAAGTATTTAAGTTACATCCACTGGTGCTAGAAGATATTGTCAATGTTCCTCAGCGACCCAAAGTAGAGGATTATGAAGACCATGTGGTGATTATTTCCCAGATGGTGCTGGTTAAAGACAATGGGGCGGGTTTTTGGGTTGAGCAAGTTAGTTTAGTTTTAGGAAAGCATTATCTGCTCACCGTACAAGAAGAACCATCACGAGATTGCTTTCAACCTGTACGCGATCGCATTCGTGCTGGCAAAGGCAGTATCCGCAAGCAGGGACCCGATTATCTGGCTTATACCTTAATCGATGCGATTATCGATGGCTTCTTCCCCGTACTGGAAGCTTATGGGGAGCGAATTGAAGAATTAGAAGATGAAGTCGTTACCAAGCCAACACGGCGCACAATAGAAAAAATCTATCAGATTCGACGGGAATTATTAGCACTTCGCCGCGCTATTTGGCCTCAACGAGATGCTATCAATAGTCTCATTCGAGACGGCAGTGATTTAATTAGTCCTGACGTACAGGTTTATCTGCGAGACTGTTACGATCACGCCGTTCAGGTGATGGACATGGTAGAAACATACCGGGAACTCACTTCTGGTTTAATGGATATTTATCTGTCCTCAGTTGGCAACAAGATGAATGAGATTATGAAGCTGTTGACGGTCATTTCATCAATTTTCATTCCCCTAACCTTCATTGCTGGTGTCTACGGGATGAACTTTAATACAGAAAAATCTCCTCTGAATATGCCAGAACTGAATTGGTATTGGGGTTATCCAGCTTGTTTAGGTTTTATGGCTGCGACCGCTATTGGTTTGATCTTCTTTTTCTGGCGTCGAGGTTGGTTTGAGAATTTTTCTACCATCAAAAAAGAATAGCCTCCTAGTTTAGGCTCAATATTAGTTAATTACTGGCTCTCAGGTATCTGTGTGCTAAATAATTGAAATTCTGAAATTGCCAGAGCATCTTGTTGTAAGGAGTATATCGTTGATGAATAGCGCGGATTTGCTGATTTTTACGGTTTATGTAATTGTTGTATCTTATGTTTTTTATCAGGCCTACAAATCTTTAGAAAGCAAAGTGGTCATTGTGCCAGATTTGGCAGATTTAAACAGGCAATTGGAAAAATACGACATTAAAAATTTAATTGACATAAAATTTAAGTTTTCACCTAGCTATAAGATTGACGAATTCACAAAAATACCAATTGTTATTCAGAATAAATCCCAAGATGATACCATCCGTATAGACTGGGACGAGTGTTCTATCACTGACTTTGAGAATGTAACGGGGCGAGCGATTCGTATAGCTCCTGGAGTCACAGATATTCCCCAAAACCAAGCCCCTGTGATTATTGTTCCCAATCGAAAGGTTGAGGAAAATTTGAGTGATGATAAAGCGGTTGCTGCTCCCTTATTTAAGCCAGCCAAGCTCAGAAAAGCTGTTATTAATTCTAAACCCTTTCGGCTGCGATTATTCTTTACGAGATCTACCCCAGCCGATCCAAAATATAAACAATCTTATACATTAACTTGTATGTTTCTCCCTAAAAAACTTTCCTGGAATAGGGCTATTACCATTGCTTTGAAGCCGAAAAAGCCTAAGAAGTAGCGCTTATTGCAAAATTCTTCTAGATGTGACAGATGTGATGCCATGAGTCTCCTGAGTGATGGGCGGCTTACAAAACATCTCTAAAGACAGAGCAGTAGCTGACAGTTAGGGGTTAAGGGAGACTAAACTGGATGAGGGAAAGAGTAGGCGCAGGTGGTTGCGGATTTGCTGTTATAGCGAATCTGAGGAAAGTCCGGACTCCCGAAAGGCCAAACTTGCTGGGTAACGCCCAGTGCGGGCGACCGTGAGGATAGTGCCACAGAAACATACCGCCAAAGCAGTGCTGAACAATGAGTGCTGTTAGTTTACAGGGCGTCAGCCCGTGCTGAGAAAAGAAAAGTCTCAGACTCAGCACTCAGGACTCAGAAGTGTTTTGGTAAGGGTGCAAAGGTGCGGTAAGAGCGCACCAGCAGCATCGAGAGGTGCTGGCTCGGTAAACCCCGGTTGGGAGCAAGGTAGAAAGGAACTACGGTTGGTCTTTTACCAGTTCCTAGCAATAAAACCGCTTGAGGCGTCTGGTAACAGCCGTCCCAGATAGATAACCGCCCTCCCAGCAGCATTGCTGCTGCGGAGAACAGAACCCGGCTTATGTCCGACTCTTTCCTTCCTTTTGCCTAAAGCTATTTAAGTTCTAATTTTAAGTTTCTACACCTCAATCTTACTTTCTATTAAATCTCGGCACAGTATTGCTTGATGATTTGAGGAAAGGAATTTAGGATGCATTGGTCAGTCAGGTTTCCCTTTGATGAACTAGTTATCCAGCAATGAACACGTTTTTTACCGTTCGTGATAAGTTCTTTATGGAAAAAACTGTACTCTTTCTTAAATGTTTTGAGGATATTAATGAAGATTTTAGAAACAAGTTGGACAAAAGTATTTCTGATCAAAAATATAAAGAAGAGTTAGAAGAACGATTGATTATTGCTTTAGATCGTTTTGATGAACCAGCGAAAGTAGAAGCTTTATTTAAGGTTTTTGTAGCTCGGATTAATAAGGAAATTAGCCAGGAGGAGTTTCTTCGTTACCTATATGTATTAGATAAAGTTGATTTCCAGAATATAGAATCTTTTAGAAAATTTTATTGTTCAAGAGAAGAAGTGACAAGTAATAGTAGTTTGAACAGCTTTGCTTTTGTTGGCTTACTCCAACTAACCAATAGATTAGATATTATGGTATTTGGAAAAAATGATTTTGGTAGTAAATTCTTAAAAATATTAGGTCTACTTGCTTAAGTTTGCAAGATTTAGTGGTGCCTATTTTAATTATGACTCTCACAGACCCTCGTCGTCAGAAGCAACTATGGCAATTCCTGCAAAAACTGGGCTTGCCAGAGCAGGTTTCAGTGCAGTGGGCACTCCTTGACCTAGCACTGACTCACCCAAGTATTTCAGCAGAGGCAAATTACGAGCAGTTGGAGTTTGTCGGTGATGCTGTAGTGCGGTTGGCGACTTCTGAGTTTTTATTTGAAACGTACCCCAATGCATTGGTGGGTGAGTTTGCGGCAATTCGTTCAGTGCTTGTAAGCGATCGCACTCTTGCCCAACTCGCTCAGATTTATGGACTAGAGCGCTACTTACTCGTCTCTAGCAGTGCTGCCAGCGACAAGGCAGGAGAGACATCGCGACTGGCAGATGCCTTTGAGGCAGTGTTAGGCGCACTATACCTAAGTACCCATACCCTGGAGCTTGTGCGCCCCTGGCTAGACCCTCAGTTGCAGCAATTAACCGCAGAAATTCGTAAAGACCCTGCTCGCCAAAACTACAAAGATGCTCTCCAGGAATGGACTCAAGCCCACTACAAAATTCTCCCAGAATACCGCCTCAAAGAAATCAGTTCACTACATAATGATGACCAGCGATTTACGGCTGAAGTTTGGCTGCAAAACCGCCAACTAGGTGAAGGAAAAGGACGGTCTAAAAAGGCAGCGGAACAAGCGGCGGCGAAGCAGGCATTTTTAGCCGTGATGGAGAACCACTAAAAGCTGGTAGGCGATACCAAGTTATGTTCAAACTCTCTCTGTACTCCCTACTTAGCACTCAGCAGTTTCAGTATTATTATTCCCCACTGATGGGTCTAGAGGTATGAGTAACAGCTCCATTCGAGTCTGCTACCAGATTATCAGCTACCGCCGTCTTTTGAGTAGCGCTGCTCGATACCAAGGATTCTGCTGAAATCAGTAATGAGGGTTCAATAGTTGGCAAAGTAATTTCAACAGTAGTTCCCTCACCCTCCCCAGGACTAAATAGAGTAATAGTACCCCCCATCAGTTCAATTAAATTGCGCGAAATGGCAAGACCCAAACCTGTACCTCCCACCTTGCGAGTCGTCGAGCCATCAACCATTACGAAAGGACGAAAGAGTTTCTGCTGTTGAGTGGGGTCGATGCCAATTCCCGTATCCTTAACCGTCACAACAACCTGTGAGCAGGTAAGTCCTGGGCTAGCCGCATTACTGCCATCGTCTGTAGAGGTTGAGCTTACTTTTTCTTCTGAGCGATTGTATGTAGCAGTTGCTCTTTCTTTTTCTCTTCTGGGAGTTGGAGTCTTTGGTGAGTTGTTATCACTAGGATTAGAACTTTGCTGAGGACGTGCTTTGAGAGACGCTACAGGTGCTTCAGCAATAGGATCGATGCGCGTACTAATCGTAATGCTGCCAGTATCGGTGAACTTAACAGCATTGCCAACTACATTTAGCAGCACCTGCTTGAGTTTAGCTGGATCGACACGGACGGCAATGACCTCATGCAGGTCGGTGGTATCAAACTCTAAGCCCTTCTGCTGAATGGGAACAGCCTGTAAATTAATCACTTCATTGAGCAACTTGCGCAGGTCAACTGGCTCTACTTCTACTGTGAGCTTGCCCGCTTCGATTTTGGCAATATCCAGGACATCATTGATAATTCCTAACAGGTGAATTGCCGCATCATCAGCTCGCTGTAAAAAATCCAGTTCTTCTTCTCGGTCATCACAGAAACCATCCCTTACCAATCGCAGGCAGCCAATGATGCCATTGAGCGGAGTTCTCAGTTCGTGGGAGGTATTAGCGAGAAACTCATTCTTTAGCTGGTTAGCAGCTTGCGCTTCTTTCCAAGCAGTTTCGAGTTCTTCTGCCCAATCTCTGAGACGCTCAACCATACCATCGAGAGCTTCAGACAATTGATTGAATTCCCGAATTTTGAGGTTGTGGGGCATTCGGTCGGTGGAGTGCAGCTTGGTAGATTCATTCAAGGCGTAGTCTCTGAGTTTTTCCAAAGGACGCGCCAAGTCACGAGCCACATAAGCTGTTGCCAAAAAGCTGGCGGCAATAAGGCAGCAGGTGAGGATGAACAGAGCCTGCTGAATATCCTTGAGACCAACAAGAGCACTATTTAGGGGTGAGATCGCTAAAATGACCCATTTTTGGTCGGCTTCAGCCGTAATTGGACTCTTGATGGAAGTGTACCCAGCCAGTAATTCCACGCCGTTTCTTTCAAAGGAAAATAGATGCTCAAAATCCTGCCGACCCGCGATCGCATTATTCAGGAGACGCTTAAGTACCGCTGCCTCTGTCTCCTGCTCAATATTGCGCCCGACTCGCTCTGGGTAAGGATGGGTGAGGATCGTTCCCTTTTGATTAATGACGGCTAGATAACCTGACAAAGAACCCTGCTTGGTCTGGGCTTGCTCTATGACGGCTGATTGAATACTCAGAATATATCGCAGCTGACCCGTAGAGTTATAAACTGGGGCACTCAGAAGTAATTTGAGTTGATTAGCCCAGCTAGATGCATCGGCGTTTGTTTGAGCGGAGGTTGCCCCCTGTTGTGCTTCTAGTAGTTTTTGAGGTAACAGCGTCGTTACGTAAACCTTAGAAGGCTCTGAGGTCAATGATGCAATTTGCTGAGGCCAGAGAGTTGCCTCAGGTGCGGTGAGGAAGCGATCGCCACAGGTACTGGCAGCGATCGCTTTTGTGGCGACATCACTCAACTGCACGCACTGGATCTGAGTCGGTAATTGTTGAGCGAGTTGGGCAATAAATCGCTGATAATCTTTCGCTGACTGGGACTGTAGCACCACGCTCTCACTGGCTGTTAGCAAATTAGCTTGCAGCGCGGCAATTGTTTCATGGATTCTCTCACCTTTTCTCACAGCACTTTCTTTGAGATTTTGGCGAGCCGTGTCCAAAAGTGTCGAGCGGGCTTTTTTGTAGGTCACATATACCCCCGCAAGTAACACTGGTACGCTCAGTAGCAAAAGGCGTGACAGCAGGATGCGACGAAAGGAGGACTGACCTAGCTTAGCCATAGGACATAGGGAGTGGTAATTGAAGTAAAAAACCCAACAGCAATAATTACTACAGTAGATGAATTACCCTCCAAAAGTGGGATGCACATTGACCTGACCTTTGTTATGCGAGCGGTAGCCAAAAGCAGATGTTAGTACACAATCGCTGAATGTCATCTTAAAAGTTGGCAAACAGCGAGACTTTACCATCAAACAAGCCGCCATCGGTCATCATATTTTTCAAGAGGTACTGTTAGGAGACTCGTTTCCATCCTAAACGGTTCAAAATACTCGTGGATCGCAGAGGCTCGGCTTCTGGAAAATTTAAACAATAATTAGCCCAAGCTTAGGAATCTTAAAAATTGTGTTGACTGTCCACCGATAGCTATGCTGAAGAACTCCGTTATCCAGCGACCCCACACGACGGTCGTTCTAGCCATGAGTGCAGATGGCAAGATTGCCGATATAACGCGATCGCCTGCTCGATTTGCCTCTCCTGCCGACCGGGCACATCTCGAAAAACAAATTGCTCTGGCTGACGGAGTCTTGTTTGGTGCGGGTACGCTTCGTGCCTATGGAACGACTCTGGGAGTCTCCAATCCCGAATGGCTTCAAATGCGCAAGCAGCGAGGGCTTCCACCGCAGCCACTGCAAATTGTTTGCTCTCGTTCCGGCGAATTTGACCCGCAATTACGCTTCTTTCGCCAGGAAGTGCCCCGTTGCTTACTGACAACAGCAGTGGGTGCCAAACGCTGGCAGTCAGTAGCTGGGAGTTTTGAGCAAATTTTGGTGGTTAGGGCCTTAGCTAGCGAGATGGATTGGAGCAATGCCTTCCAACAGCTAACAGAATTGGGTGTTGGGCGCTTGGCTATCCTAGGCGGCGGCGAGTTAGTGGCGTCGTTACTGAAAGCGGATTTAGTTGATGAATTTTGGCTGACAATTTGCCCGTTGATTTTAGGGGGTACGGCAGCACCGACGCCAGTAGAGGGGGAAGGCTTTTTCCCACAACTAGCGCCGCGTTTGGAACTTTTGGGCGTTGAAGCGATCACGCAGGAGGTATTTCTACACTATCGGCTGCAACCAAGAGTAAAGATTCGTTAACCTGAAAACAGTTTTTAGCTTTGGAGTAGAGGTGGGTTTGGCATGAATGGCTTGCCACCATTAGACCAAGGGCAATAATACCCTCTAAAGGCAACTCAACCCGCCCCCTACATAGCTGATGAAGCGATATTTCCAAAAGTTTTTACCCTGGATTCACCCAATGGTTCAACAACCCCAGCCTGAGTATTCCATTACCTGGGTCAACCGCATCGCTGACATTCCTCAAGCGGATTGGGATGCCTTCGCCCAGCCGTTGAAGACGCCTTTCCTGGAATGGGAGTGGTTGAACAATATCGAAACCTCTGGCAGCGCCACAGCGAAAACGGGATGGTTGCCCAATCACCTGACGGTGTGGAGAGACCGACAATTGATTGCTGCGGCACCCTTCTACATCAAAGGTCACAGTTATGGAGAGTTTGTCTTCGACCACCAGTGGGCAGATTTGGCTCAGCGCTTGGGGGTGCGCTACTATCCAAAGCTGTTGGGAATGACGCCCTTTACACCTGCCACTGGTTATCGGTTCTTGATTGCACCCGGAGAAGATGAAGATGAGCTGACAGAGATTATGGTGGCAGCGATCGACCATTTTTGCGACAAGAACCGCATTTCTGGCTGTCATTTCCTGTTTGTTGACCCTGACTGGCGACCCCTACTCGAACGCCACGGCTTCACTAGCTGGCTGCACCACAGCTACATCTGGCAAAACAAAGGCTTTAGTACCTTTGATGACTACTTAGGCGTTTTTAATGCCAATCAGCGTCGCAACATCAAGCGGGAACGCAAAGCGGTCACAACGGCGGGTCTACGGCTTGAAACCTTCACCGGGGACGAAATTCCGAAATCTTTATTTCCATCGATCTACAGCTTCTACAGCAGCACCTGCGATAAGTTTTACTGGGGAAGTAAGTATCTCACCCGCAAGTTTTTTGAGCAGTTGCATCCTAACTACAGCCATCGAGTCTTGTTAGTGGCTGCCTATCGAGAGGGCGATGACAAGCATCCGGTGGGAATGTCGTTTTGTCTGACCAAGGGTGACCAGTTGTATGGGCGCTACTGGGGTTGTTTTGAAGAATTTGACTGCCTGCATTTCGACGCTTGTTACTATACGCCGATTGAATGGGCGATCGCTAATGGCATCCAAATGTTTGACCCCGGTGCGGGCGGGCGTCACAAAAAACGTCGTGGCTTCCCAGCAACACCAAACTACAGTCTGCATCGGTTTTACAACGGACGCCTCACCCAAATTTTGCGGAACTACATTGGTGAAGTTAACGAAATGGAACAGGAGGAAATCGACGCGATTAATCAGGATTTACCCTTTAGCAAGCGGGAAATTCATATTTCTATTTAATGGTAGGGGCACAGTAACCGTGCCCTTACTAATTTGTTCACTCCTCCCAGAAGCAAAATGGTGAAAACAAGCAGACTCGCTCAACAAATTCAGTTCATCATCGAAATCGATAAACTCAAGGGCATCTTGCGCCAGACTTTACTAACTGATGAATCGCGCCGAGAAAACAGTGCAGAACATTCCTGGCATTTAGCCATGATGGCAATCGTACTGGCTGAGTACGCACCTGCCTCAGACGTTGATGTGTTGCGTGTGATTAAGATGTTGCTGGTTCACGACCTTGTAGAAATTGATGCCGGGGATACCTTCTGCTACGACGTGCAGGGTAACCAGAATAAAGCAGCGCGGGAAGCTTTAGCCGCGACTCGGCTGTTTGGACTGCTGCCAGAGGAGCAGGGAGCAGAACTCCGAAGTCTCTGGGAAGAGTTTGAGGCACAGCAGACGACGGCTGCCCAGTTTGCCGCCGCACTAGACCGCTTGCAGCCCCTGCTACACAACCAGGAAACCAGGGGTGGGACTTGGCGGATTCATGGGATAAGCCGCGACCAAGTGCTGCGGCGAATGCATCCTGTCAAGGATGGTGCCCCTGCTCTTTGGTCGCTTGTTGAGAAGGTTATTGAGGATGCTGTTATGGCAGGATATCTCTCCTCTTAGCAAAAGTTAATTATTCTTTCAAGAACAATTATTTTTCAAATCCGTCAGTGTTGCGGAGGTATGTCTGTGTATCAAACCAATAGACTGCCTGTGTACCAGCTTATTGTTGAACTCCTCCCACTCCTTCTTATGTAGTAGGCAACAAAAGCTGAGTTCGGTGATTGAGTTTACTTGCGATATGAAGTGGCAATGCCACAATAAATGAAATGGCTGGTGTAAGGGCGCACTCTACTAACTTCTCAAAGCTCAACACCTACAATCTTGCGGTAAGAATGCCAACTAATTTAAAGCTCGACTTACTGGAGCAGCTGATCGATTCACTCCAAGCGTGTTTTTCGGCTGAAGAGGCATACTTGGCAATTGAACCATTGATGCAACAACTCTTTCCCGATGAATCTGGGGCAATTTATGTCGTAACTCCGTCAAAAAACTTGCTAAAAGCGATCGCTACCTGGGGACCCAAACCCGTGACCAGCGATCCAATCTTTGCTCCTCATGAGTGTCTCGCGCTACTCAGGAAAAAGACACATTTAGTAGAAGACACCCAGCACGGTTTACTATGTCAACATATTCGACCCAACTATCTACCTGTTGAAACGTTTTGCGTACCCATGACCGTGCATGGAGATACATTAGGAGTTCTATATGTCAGTTCGCTTCAGCGGGGACGAATTAGCGAAACCGAACAACTGGCGGTGAGTGTTGCCAAACAGATAAGCTTGGCATTAGCCAACTTAAGACTTCGGGAAAGCCTCAAAAACCAGAGTTTTCGCGACCCACTCACTAAACTTTACAACCGACGTTACCTGGAAGAATGCCTAGAACGAGAGATATGCTGTTCTGAGCATTACCCCCAGCCTCTGGGAATCATCCTATTCAACATTGATCGCTTTCAGGACTTTGTTAATAGATTTGGTCATGGGTTAAGCGACTTGCTGCTGCGAGAAATCGGTATGTTCTTGCCCAGTCAAATTCGTGCCTCAGATATTGCTTGTCGTTACCGAGGTAATGAATTTTTGCTACTGCTGCCAAAAACGTCTTTGGGGGCTACCCAAGCGCAAGCTGAACGTCTGCGAGAGAGCTTTAAGAACCTAAGTATCGTTTATAAAACTCGCACTCTCGACTCAATTACGATTTCTTGTGGGGTAGCGAGTTTCCCACCGCATGGCATGACTCGAAAGGCCTTAATCCACGCAGCGAATGTCGCTTTGACTCGTGCTAAAGAACAAGGAAGCGATCGCGTTGTTATTGCCTCTTGGGTCATGGAATATGCGGAATAAGCAAGAACGGGGAGTAGGGAATAGGGACTAGAGAGTAGGGGAAATCTCTACCTCATCCCCCTAGAGGGGATGCTAACCTAAGGATGGCAGGGGTGTATCCTAAAAATCATGCTATGACGCCCCAGCTATTCAAGTTAAACCTGGATACAGCGAGGAACGCTAAGTGGTTGCCACTCCTGAAAAACAGCAACAAGTAACATCCCCATCTGCTGGCAGTAATGATCGAGTTGCTGTCTTACTCATGGGCTATGGCGAAGTCGAAAGCTACGAAGACTTTGCTAACTACAACGAACAAGCTTTAAACTTACTCACTGCCAAATTTGCGCCTGTACCAACTTGGGTGTATCCACCCCTAGCAAAGCTTTTGGCAATTTTTGACTTCCATGAGTGGGGACACCAGCACGATAACTTTATCTCGCCCCACAACAAGATTTTTGAACAGCAACGGGCAGGTATTGAGGAAAATCTACAAGAAAAATGGGGCGATCGCGTCAAAGTTTTCAAAGCCTTTAACTTCTGTGCCCCCTTCCTTCCCGAACAAGTCCTAGAGGAAATCAAAGCCCAAGGCTTCGACAAACTGCTGATTTATCCCCTATTAGTTGTCGATTCCATCTTTACTAGCGGGATTGCTGTCGAGCAAGTTAACAACGCGCTTGTCAAGCTAACGAATGGTAGCGAACACTGGGTAAAAGGACAGCGCTACATCCCTTCCTTCTACAACGAACCGGACTACATTGACTTGCTAGCCGCAATGGTTGAGGAGAAAATTGCTAAAGATTTAGCGGTAGCACACCTCCCTTCTCAAACTGGCATCGTCCTGATGAACCACGGTTGCCCCCACGAGGCGAAAGGCTTTACCTCTGGAATCATAGAAAGTCAGGCACTTTATGAGCGGGTACGGGAAAAGCTCATGTACAAGTTCCCCCTGATTTCAGTAGGTTGGCTGAATCACCAAACCCCTTTAATCAAATGGACTCAACCGCACGCTGAGTTAGCAGCTAAGAATTTGATCGATCTGGGTGCAACCGCGATCGTCTTTATGCCGATTGGTTTTGCTACAGAAAATCACGAAACCCTATTGGATGTTCATCATATCGTCCATGCCCTGAAGGGTCGTAGCCCCCACGTTACTTACGTTGAAATGCCTTGTGTCAACGACCATCCTGAATTCCTAAAGATGGCAGCGAATTGGGCAAATCCTCAAATTGAAGCCCTCCTATCGGAGCAAGCTTTAGCTGTTAACCCCCAACTGGCGGCGGTGCAGGCATCTCATCACGATCATCATCACCATGACCACGACCATCACGGCAGTCATAGCCATTCTGCCCATTCCCATCATCATTAGGAACAATGACCATTAATACCCTGTGATTTGAAATTCACAGGTGTAGGTCTAATTCCAGAACTTTTAACTTAAAGCGTTGAATCCTACTGCTAAAGTTTAGTCGATTGGCTAGCATAGGGTTCAACGTTTCTGTTTTGATGTAGTAAGCTCCAATTGATGCTTTTATGAGTAAAAATATCTCACTTTTCCCTACCTATAGCCAAAAAGAAAATAGAACGACAAATTATTGTTTATTGATTCTCAAGATGCTTTATGAAGAAAATCCAAAATTTCTCTCTGAGGTTCTTAACTCACTGGTAGACGAAAGCATCGGCGGTACAGTGGGTGTCAAGTTTATCCAGCAAAAAAAGGAAGGTAGGGGAATTCCTGATGGTCAGATTAATCAAGAAGCCTTTACCGTGCGAATTGAAACTAAAAATCATAGTAATTTCGATATTGAACAACTCAAAAGACATCTGAAAGCACTGAGAAACCAACCCGGTACAAAAGTATTACTCGCACTAGGGAATCTTGATTTACATGATGAACCAGTATTTGATGAGATGCAACGACTGTGTAAGAAGGATACTCAAAATTTTGTTACTTTTGCCGCTATAAGCTTTGAGGATTTCCTGCAAGCTATTCAACTAGACTACTTACCGAAAAACTTAGCCGATGCGGTCACTGACTTGGGAGCATATTTTGATGAAGAAAATTTACTTCCGTCATGGAAGCGTTGGTTAGATGTTGTTAACTGCGCTCGGAGTTTTGAGGCAATTTCTCTTCATCACGTTTATATCTGTCCTGCTGAAAGCGGTCATTATAATCACAAACGAAGTCAGTATTTTGGGCTGTATCGCAACAAGTGTGTTGAGCAGGTTGCCTTCATAGAAGCTGTAGTAGATTTGGAATCAGATGATGAATCTACTTTAAAGTGGAATAATAGTACCAAATCAAAGGCTGATTTAATCAGTCAAGCTCAAGACAAGAAGAAGTTTTGGCAACTGGACAATTATCCTATGCGAGTATTTTTGCTGGCTGACTTGTATCCAACTGAATTTATTAAGGATACTCCAGGCGGAATGTTTGGCGTAAAACAGTATTTTGATGTGAGTGTTTTGGGGGTGAACAGCGCTGCCGAATTAGCACAGAAATTGAGCGGCAAAACATGGAGAGATTACCTCAACTAAGGGCGTGAGGCTCTCTTGGATTCACCTATAGATTGCAGTTAACTACAACAAAAATCCTTCCGACTCTAACGCCTCAACCATTTGAAGACCTCGCGGGTCGCCCACTTTCAAAAGAGCCGCTTTGGCATCTTCCCGCACACCCATCTCCTCCTCTTCGGCAAAGGCTTCAATCAAGGCATCGATCGCGCCCGCATAGACAGCATTAGAGGGAAGTTCCCGGCAAAGCTGTCCCAATGACCAAGCACAGTTACTGCGCACGGCAGCCACAGGGTCTTGCCTTAAGGCAGTAATGAGTGCTGGGATGGATGCCACAATGTCTTCATACTTTAACTCAGCCATTTGGGCTAGCGAACTAGCCGCCCACAAACGCACGGCTGAGATATCCGTTTTTAAGGCATCGGTCAAAGTCGGCAAAGTGCGGCGATCGCGACAATTTCCCAGTGCCCAAACTACACCTTTACGGACATAACCATTCCAATCGCAATTAAACTGGTCAATTAACGGTTCTACCGCAGTGGCGCTGGGATTTCGTCCGAGGGCGTAGGCAGCACTCACCCGCACCAACGGGCAAACATCTTTCAACAGGTAAATGAGATGAGGAATCGCCCGCTCATCCTGAAGGTCACAAAAAGCTCGCGCTGCTAGCATTCGTTGCGGCGTTTCGTGTGCCGTTAACAGTGCCAGCATCGCTTCTGGATCGGGCTTTTGAGCTTCTGACTGGGCATCAATCGGCTCTATGTCATCTAGAGGGCTTTCTAGCTCATCCGCCGCATCGAGTACGCTCAGATCGTCATCATCATACATATCTGATAAAGTATCGTATCTAACTTGATTAGACCAGTCTTTGCTGCAACACTTCACAACAGAAGGTAGCAAAACGTTAAGAAAACTAACGTTCAACGGCTGATTTCTTAGATTCAAAACCTGAATTTGGTATTGGTATAGTAGACGACACAAAGATCCTGCTCGATCTACAGTTTTCTAATGTACTTAATTACAGGGGGGGCAATGTGACCGACCACCTAGAGCCTTATCGCCGGATGGCTCGTTCAATTCGATTTTTTCCCCCATTTTCCTTAACGCCGCCAGTTGCTCAGTCGGTAGACCAGCCAGTGAAACCAGCGTCAGAGGGGGATTCATGGACGAAGAAAACCCTGGCTGACGCTCAGATAAAAACCACTGTAGAGTCACCCATTGACCCATCCGAACACGCTGCCGCATTGGTGCATGAGGCGGTCTGGAAGTCAACGGTTCTTCCTGCAACCTATAGGATTCCGGAGAATATAGGCGATCGCATTAGCCGATTGACGGCTGCCAAGCCTGTGGAACCGATGATCATCCAGCCGAAAATTCCTCAGCCCGCTCCTAACGGAACGGCTGCCTCGCTGGAACCCGCGATAGCGTCTCCGATCGACCCCGAACGCGCTGCCGCGTTGGTGCATGAGGCAGTCTGGAAGT
Source organism: Cyanobacteriota bacterium (assembly GCA_030776905.1). GTDB lineage: Bacteria > Cyanobacteriota > Cyanobacteriia > Cyanobacteriales > Coleofasciculaceae > CADCTM01. Next base: position 18,464 of record JALYGX010000535.1, read on the forward strand.
CAACGGTTCTTCCCGAAAGCTATACGATTCCGGAGAATATAGGCGATCGCATTAGCCGATTGACAGATCCCAAGCCGGTAGAACCCGTTATTCAGCCTGCTAGTCCTCAGCCTGATTCTCCGGAAACGGATGCTCAGACGATTGAACCCGAACCTCAGGCGATCGAGGCTGACACAAAAAAGCCCCTAGACGACACCTCGTTGGAAGCAGTTGCTCCAGCTACGGTTGCGGCCGTTGCTCCAACCGTCGAAGAAACGTCCAGCGACGATCCAGTTGCGGTTGTCGTCGAACCCGTTGTCATCGAAGAAATACCCAACGACCAGGCGGCTGCTACGGGGATCGCAGAAGCCGAATTGGTTGAAACCGCAGAAACATCTGATGACGAGGCGGCTGCTACGGTTGTTGCTGAACCCGTTGAAGCCCAAGAAACAGCTAGCGACGAAGCGGCTACGGTTGTTGCTGAACCTGTTGAAGTTCCAGCAACACCTAGCGATGAAGCGGCTACGATTGTTGCTGAACCCGTTGAAGCCCAAGAAACACCTAGTGACGAAGCGGCTACGATTGTTGCTGAACCCGTTGAAGCCCAAGAAACAGCCAGCGACGAAGCGGCTACGATTGTTGCTGAACCCGTTGAAGCCCAAGATACACTTAGCGACGAAGTGGCTACGGTTGTTGCTGAACCTGTTGAAGCCCAAGATACACCTAGCAACACCTCAGATAACAATACCCCAGCAGATGTTGTTACTGAATCCGATGCTGTCATAGAAGCAGCATCGGACAGTGTTTCTGACACCGATGCTCCAGTTACTGAAGCAGACGACGCTCAAGCCCCAACCTTCTTAGAAAAGGTTTCTTCGCTGATTGAGGCAGCTTCAACGGCTTTTCAGAACCCAGATAGCGTTCGGAACGATTCTGAGGCTGTAGTAGAACCAGCACCATTAGAGCCACCTACAACTGAGACGGCTGTTGCTGATACCGATGAGTCACTGACAACAGATGCATCAGTCGATGAAGCAGAACAGGCTCAAGCACCCAGCCTTTTGGATCGAGTCTCTGCTGTGGTGGAAGCTGTGGCAACTACGCTCAAAGACTCAGATACCGAGAAAAAGAACCCAGAGGCGACGGTAGAATCAGCACCAGTAGCCGAAGAAAAAGCCTCGGATACTCAGACCCTTGAGGTTACCTGTCCTAGCTGTGGGTCTACTGACCTCCGGAAAAATGGTCGTCGTCAGGCCAAGCAAAGGTATGCCTGCAAAGAGTGTGGCAGGCAGTTTGCAATGCTTGATTCTGCTGAAGCAGAGGATAAGCCGAAGCATGAGGCACGCTCCAGTGTTGAGACTTCACAAGTCAAAAACCCTCAGGATGTGTCTGATAGTGGCTCTAAGCCTGCCAAGGGTGGAAGCAAGAAGAAGACAAAAGCGAAAGGATTTGGTGCTTCTAAAAAAGCTAAGTAGAGGCGAGGTATGCTCCTTTAAAAGACTAAGAGCTTAGAGGTTTAATCATCCAGAGGGATTGAGTTTGGTAGCCCAACTGGTGGTAAAGATTCAGGGCAGGTTGGTTGGATTGAAAGACTTGAAGCCCGATCTGCCGATCGCCTCTTGCCCTTGCCCAGTCTTCGGCATACCGCATCAGCGCCGAACCTATCCCCCGACGGCGATGTTCCGGCATTACGTAAAGCAAGAAAATATGGACGTGGCGATCGCCTTTTACTTGATCGATCGCATTGCCCAGCCAAAGACAAGCCACTCGTTCGCTCAGTAATGGCGGTGATTGTGCGGAAACTACTGCATCTACTGACTCAACCAACCACAGAGGCGTAGCTTTAGAAAAGTACTGCTTAACCGTTGTCTCAAGGTGGGAAAAATTATCCTGCTGTGGGAAAAGCTCTTGGTAACTTAGCTGTAAGAACTTCACCAAGGTTGGTTGTTCCCGTGCTGACCCAGTGCGTAGCTGATAGCCTGCTAAAAATTGATTAGACACCCGTGCGACTGAACCTTAAGGAAGCGACCCTGCTGAGGTTGGCAAAGTCGGAGCGTCTACGGGTGGTAATCCAGCTTCTGTATCAATTTTTGCGGCGGGTGCTTGCCTGCTTGCCGACTCAACATCTTCAATGGGTGCAGGTGCTGCCATATCAGAAGGCAGAAAAATCCGAGCACTCACTGCTGCTAGAGCAACCAAAAATACCAGCACTATGAGAAACGGAGCAATATATTGACGAAAAATAGCCATATTTATAGGTATTAAAGCGAAGACCTTTCTGAAAGCTCACTAAAGATTTGTAAACCCCTCGTTGTTTAGTTTAACGATTTTCAGAGGGTTTGATGACAGGTGCTATCTGCGATCCCGTTCTAAATCATCGATAGCTCTCTGCCAGTACCAATTTTCCGTCCTACTAGGGTGATTCGTCCTAACTCGGTCAACTAACCGCTCTGCTGCGGCACGGTCACCGGATAACATCTGGATAAGTTGGTTTTGGAGTTCACTATCCGCTAGACTCCGCTTTGGCGGGAGAACTCTTCTTCGCCGCACAAACGGTTCCTCAAGGGATTTCTCGATTGGCTGATGTGATGTTTCTCGCGGCAACGGCGGTGACTGCTGTTTCTTGACTAACTCCAACAGAACATAAATTAGGATGACAATCGCCACCAAGAGGAAGAGCGTTATTGAAAACGTGAGTACGTCAACTGGCAAAAATCCTCTGATTAACTGGGACAGCATATAACCCAGTAGGTAGGCAGCGATTATAGCCCCGAAGAGGATGAGCGTGCCTATAAAAATGGGTAGATTAAACTTCATAACTCTTCTTCCTTATCATCCAGTCTAGGTCTTGGCATATCAACAGGCTGAGCATTCCAAGGTGCAAATACTGGCAGTAGCAGTAATCCCGGTAAGGCAGCAACAATACTAATTAAGAAGAATACAGGCCAACCCGTCGCTTTTGCCAAAGTCCCAGCGGGTGCTACCAGGATATCGCGGCTAACTGCCATCAAACTTGAAAGTAAAGCATACTGGGTTGCTGAGAAGCGGGGATTGCAAAGACTCATTAAATAAGCCACAAAAGCGGCTGTCCCCAAACCCGCACAAAAATTTTCAATGTTGATGGTGACAACTAGCATAGAATAGTTTTTCCCAACTTGTGCCAGGACAAAATAGGCTAAGTTGCTCACCGCTTGTAGGGCACCAAAAACCCAAAGCGATCGATTGATGCCAATTTTGCTGAGGACTGCTCCACCCGCTAGAGTACCAACAATAGTTGCCAGTAACCCCATACCGCCTTGAATTGCTCCAATGTCCGTTTGGCTGAAGCCCAAGCCTGTTTTCGGTAACAAAAAGGGCGTGGACATATTGTTGACCAGAGCATCGCCGAACTTATAGAGGACGATAAACAATAAAATTAAAACAGCTCTAAGTTCACCTGAGCGTTGGAAAAATTCAATGAAGGGCAAGCGGATAGCATCTGCTAAGGAAGCGGGTGGGCGTTCTTGCTCTTTCGGTTCCGGTGCCCAGAAAGACGTGAATAACCCCAGTGCCATGAGAATCGACATCAAGAGGTAAACAGTTTGCCAAGGAATTTGGTCAGCCAGAATCAGTGCCAAAGAACCAGTGACAAGCAGGGCAATGCGGTAACCTAAAACAGCAACGGCTGCACCAGCCCCCATTTCCCATTGTTCCAAGACATCTGTGCGGTACGCATCAAAAGCAATGTCTTGAGAAGCACTGAAGAAGGCAATGAGTACGGCATTGATGGCGAGGAACTGTAGGGCTTGGCGAGGTTGTTGCAATGCCATTGCCGCGATCGCTAAAATTAACGCTCCTTGCATGAGGACAAGCCAACCGCGCCGACGCCCCAAAAAAGGTGGTACAAATCGGTCGAGCAATGGTGACCAGATAAATTTTAAAGAGTAAGGCAAGCCTACCAAGCTGAACAATCCAATCGCACCCAGATTAACGCCTTCTACGCTCATCCAAGCTTGCAACGTCTTACTTGTCAAAAATAGCGGTAAACCCGACGCGAAGCCCAGAAATAAAAGAGCCGCCATCTTGCGGCTTTGAAAAACTTGCACAAAAGATTGAATCGTGGTCACGGGCGTTAACGGATGAGAAATTAACTTGACTTGGAGGCAACTGCATTTTACCTGAGACTCGTACATTGTGGCGGCGGTGGCAATGCAGGATAGTGATTAGCCTCTCGTACAGCACATAACTTGAGCTGACTTAGATTTGGGCAACTCGTAAGGGCGATCGCATAAATCGAGAAGTTGGGTGAGTTTAGCGAAGGTATTGTTGGTGTCAAACAAGGATAATTTTAGGGAGTGGAAAAAGGCGATATCGAGAATCAAGCTAAGTTGAGAACAGAAGCTATGACAATCTCTGACTGATTGGCTTTGTTCTCGCTGTCGCTTTCTCTGCTCAAAAATTTTTTGCAACCAAATTATCTCTTGTAACATAACCTTTAGAAATCTAGCTGGCATATTCAAACCCGTCATTTCTTGTGTGGGAATTGGTGCATTTTGCTCGAATTTGAATAGAGCGTCCTTCAGTTGAAGCAAGGGGCATAGTTGCTGCACTATCTGAATCTGGAATAGATGTTCTAGCTGTTCGCCTTGCAGGGCACCTTGATTTTTTAGGTACAAACCAAACGGTTTATCAGGCGGGCAAAACTCAGCAAGCTTTGTCACGACACGAGCGCTCACCCAGGGGTATTCAGCGATCAGGTTTACCAAACCTTGACGATCTAAGTGGTTAGTTGCTGCCACGAGAGTGCCCTTATCCATCCAGATGTAAAAAGTTGATGGCGGGGTTGTTTGGGATTCTGATAAGGTGCGAAGCGTCAGTAAGCCACTTTTATGTCCGTTCTCAATAAACTGAAATATTTCTGGTAAAGAAAAGTCTGCTAGGTTACCCGTAATGGACATAGTTGTTTAACTTAAAGTGAAGAAGGCAGGATACCCTATTGTTAGGTTTTATATAACTCTCTAAAGAGAGATTAATTGTTTGAACAGCCTGATGAATGGTGGATTTCCCAATTTTGTAAGCATCTAGGCAGGAGGGCAAAGCCTTGCGCCCCTAGAGAGGGTAAATTTGCAAAAACGGGTACTCCCAAACGAGTCTTAGAAGATTGTCTATTTCAAGAAGCGATCGCATTGTAAAAAAAAAGACAACTCTGCCAAAAATTCTCCTCGATGTAGCGAAGTGCGGGAAATCATCATTTAGGAGAGATTGAAACAAAGCGATCGCCACAGATTCTGGGATTTATAATAAATTTTGTCCCGTATTCTCAGTGTGCTGTGACCACCACTCCCCTACCTCGTAGTTCCCAAGCCGATGCCACGACCCAGCAACCCGACGCTTTGGGGCGCTTTGGTAAATTTGGCGGCAAGTATGTGCCGGAAACGCTGATGCCTGCGCTCTCGGAGTTAGAGCGAGCGTTTCAGCAATACTGCAATGACCCAGATTACCAGCAGGAACTACAACAGCTACAGCGAGACTATGTGGGACGCCCCAGCCCTCTGTACTTTGCCGAACGCCTGAGTGCCCACTATGCAAAGCCTGATGGCAGTGGGGCACAGATTTATCTAAAACGGGAAGACTTAAATCACACCGGGGCACACAAAATCAATAATGCTTTAGCTCAGGTATTGCTGGCGAAGCGAATGGGCAAGCAACGGATTATTGCTGAAACGGGTGCAGGTCAGCATGGTGTGGCAACAGCAACGGTGTGTGCGCGGTTTGGACTGGAATGCATCGTCTATATGGGCGTTCAGGATATGGAACGGCAAGCACTGAATGTGTTTCGGATGCGGCTGATGGGGGCAACGGTGCAACCCGTATCGGCTGGCACGGGGACGCTTAAGGATGCGACCTCAGAAGCGATTCGTGACTGGGTGACCAATGTAGAAACCACTCACTACATCCTGGGTTCAGTGGCGGGACCTCATCCTTATCCAATGATGGTGCGTGACTTCCAAGCGGTAATTGGTCAAGAAACTCGCGTTCAGTGCCAAGAAAAGTGGGGTGGATTGCCGGAGATTCTTTTGGCTTGTGTCGGTGGTGGCTCGAATGCAATGGGCTTGTTTCATGAGTTTGTCAACGAAACCAGCGTGCGCTTAATTGGCATTGAGGCGGCGGGGCAAGGTGCGGATACGGAGAAACACGCGGCAACTCTAACCCGTGGGCGTCCTGGGGTTTTACACGGGGCAATGAGCTATTTGCTGCAAGACTCGGAGGGTCAGGTGGTAGAGCCTCACTCGATTAGTGCGGGATTAGACTATCCAGGTGTTGGCCCTGAGCATAGCTATTTGAAAGATAGTGGTCGGGCAGAATATTACAGTGTGACTGACCAAGAGGCAGTTGATGCTTTGCGACGGTTATCTGAACTGGAGGGAATTATTCCGGCATTAGAAACAGCTCATGCGATCGCTTATTTAGAAACCCTCTGCCCTCAACTCACGGGCAGTCCCCGGATTGTAATTAACTGTTCGGGTCGCGGTGATAAAGATGTCCATACTGTTTCCAAGTTCCTTAATTTAGGAGATGGGAGCTGAGGCGTCAGCACGGCAGACTAGGAATTAGGGAGGAGAGAATTTTCTCTCTCCCCGTCACCTTTTTCCAATCGGTGCAATGATGCGAAAACGTTTAACAAAAATTCTGCTCGGAGGACTTGTCCTTGTCGGTGGACTGAGTAGCTGTAGTTCCTATGAGGGGTTTCTCGGTCAGGTCACTCAACCGCTTCCAGACGATAATCCCCCATCCTCAACCGTGTCTCAAGGGTCAAAGTCTGGGGCTTTCACGAGTTTGGAACAGTCTGTAAACCAACAGATTAATCAATATCGCCAGTCTCGGAACTTGCAACCTCTAACTTTAGACACCCGTATCAGCGAGCAGGCAAGAATTCACAGCGAGGCGATGGCGAGTGGTCAGGTTCCTTTCGGTCATCAGGGATTTGAAGGGCGGGTGAAAGCGCTCTCTAAGTCGATTCGCTATCGCAGCGCTGGGGAAAATGTTGCCTACAACATGGGTTACTCTAAGCCAGATCAACAAGCGGTTCAGGGTTGGCTAAAAAGCCCCGGTCATTACAAGAATATCGTTGGCGATTTTGACATGAGTGGGATTGGTGTTACAAAAAATGCCAAGGGTGAGTATTACTTAACGCAAATTTTCATCAAACGGGGTTAATTTGTCCTTTGTCCTTTGTTCACAATGACCAATGACTAATGACCAACAACCAATGACTATGGAATTGGAAGATTTTCAAGTTTGTGATGGTGACCTTCCCGACGCCCTGTGTCAAGAGTATCTGACAGCCGAGGCGATCGCTGTAGATACAGAGACGATGGGATTGATTTACCAACGCGATCGCTTGTGCCTCGTACAGTTGTGCGATCCAAAAGGCAGAGTTGCTGCTATCCGC
>JALYGX010000536.1 GCA_030776905.1 Cyanobacteriota bacterium
CCTCAAAATTGTCCATTCTGCGTGACTTGTTGGCAGCAAAAAAATGGAAAGAAGCAGATCAAGAGACCAAGCGGGTTATGCTCTGGGTGGTTTGTTCAAACCAAAGAGACGATTTCAAGATGCAGGAAATTGAAGAATTCCCCTGCACAGACCTTCGCACTATTGATCAACTCTGGGTAATATACAGTGACGGACACTTCGGATTTACTGTCCAGAAGCGCATAGTAGATGAGGTGGAAAAAGACTTCACTAAATTAGCTGAACGGTTAGGATGGCGTGTAGATCGTAAATGGCTAAACTACAATGACCTGACTTTTGAGGATCATGCCTCTGTAGGGCATCTGCCATCATTGGGTAGATTTTTTAAACCTCAGCTTGATTGGGAAATAGACCCTAAACACTTCCCGTGGCGCGAGGTTGGGTGCGTAGGTTTGCTGCGGCGGCTCTTCTCTCGCGTCGAGACTTGTGGACTATAATATCCAGTAGTTATAGAGTTCAACAGTAGAGATAGATTTTAGCCGACTGCGGGAAATATTAGCAGCTCTTCATTAGCGATCGCTTTTTTAAAACTACCATTGCCAGGTTCAAGAAAAGTGATCGCGCTGATTATTGATGAAAAGGCGATCGCACTATAACCACCTAACCTTAAGTGAAAATCAGTATTGCGCTTCTCTTGTTCCCCCCTTACCAAGGGGGGTTAGGGGGGTAAAAACTAAGCTACACCAATGACCAAACTCTTCAACAAAACAACTGAGAAATTTAAACGCCAACAGCTTCGCAGAAATATAACCAAAGCTGAAGCGATCATCTGGCAAAAGCTTAGGTGTAAACAAATTGAAAACTGTAAGTTTCGTAACCAATACAGCGTCGATCGCTTTGTCCTAGATTTTTACTCTCCTGAAATTAAGCTAGCGATAGCAATTGATGGTGAAAGTCATTTTCAAGAAGGGGCTGCACAATATGACAATGAGAGGCAAATCTTTATTGAGTCAGCTAGAATTAACTTCTTGAGATTTACAAATAATCAGGTGTATGAAAACCTTAATGGTGTGTTGGAAACAATTGCTCAGAAGATTCGAGAGTTGAGGCAGTAATTTCTTCGCTGATGCCTGTTGACCCCCCCAACCCCCCTTGGTAAGGGGGGAGCAATATAATAAAAAATGTTAGCCTAGCATCCCGATAGGGTTATCCTTTGCGTTGGGGTCGCTTAAATGCGATCGCATTCTAACTCTTCTCGCCTCACCTACCCTCACAGCCTGGGAAGCAGATGCCCCTAGCATGGCAATTTTCTAATTCCCAAGAGAAAATCTTCTTGTTGAGATTGGGGAATTTTTTAGTCACAGCAAGACTTCTGGTCGCAGGGTCGGAGAAAATTACCTGTCTCCACCTGAATCGTGCTGTGTTCAATGCCGAACTTGTCATGGAGTTCCATACTAATTAGCGATAGGAAAGCATCGCCTGGGTTTCCAGTCAGCATGACTAAATGAGCCGTCAATGCCGTTTCCGTGGTACTCATCGCCCAAATGTGTAGGTCGTGAACTCCAACTACACCGTGGAGTTCTGAGAGGTAAGTGCGGACGGCTTGGGGGTCAATGCCTTCTGGTACAGCATCGAGGGCTAGATTAACCGCCTCTCGCAGCAAGTTCCAGGTTCCGATCGCAATCACAGCAACGATAATCAAGCTGACGACTGGATCGAACCATAACCAGCCTGTTGTGACAATCGCGATGCCAGCAAGGACTACACCAGCAGACACCAGCGCATCTGCTGCCATATGCAAGAACGCTCCTTTGATGTTCAAGTCTCGCTCTCGACCGGACATAAACAGCACAGCCGTGATGCCATTAATGACAATCCCGATCAGGGCAACACCAATTACTGTACTGCCGCTAACCGGAGTTGGGCTACTAAAGCGTCGGATGGATTCAGTTGCGATCGCACCCATCGCCACAAGCAGAAAGCTAGCATTGAGCATAGCCGCCAAAATCGAAGCACGACGTAAACCGTAGGTATAACGTTGGGTCGGGCGGCGACGGTTTAGCCAACTCGCGCCAAAAGCCAGCACTAACCCTAGCACATCGCTAAGATTGTGACCTGCATCGGCAAGCAAGGCAAGGGAATTAGTTTGGAAGCCGAACACTGCCTCGATCGCCACAAATGCCACATTGAGGCTAATGCCGATGACAAAAGCTCGGTCGTAATTGAGCGGTGCATGGCTGTGGCTGTGGTGATGAGAGGACATAAAGATGTCTATTAAGCTAGGTCAATTATATAGGAACAAACATTCATTGATAAAAGACAGGCGCGAAGACCCGCCTAGCCTTCTTGCTACTGGTCTTTCAAGCTTTTCGAGTTAATTGGATTTCGGAATTCTCTACCGCTAGGAGTCGTGATGTGAGCCAAGCGGCACAAGGAATACAGGTAGTATGGAGAAAGATTAAGCAACTCGCCAGTCGGATATTTTATAGCTTTCACCTAGGCGGGCGATGCCCTCACCAAGACGGCGTGGCTTGAATAGATAGATAAAGTCAAGCTGTCAAAACTCCGAGTAAGCAAACTGATGCTTTGATCTGTGATTGCCTGACTTAAAATAACCTCACTCATGGAAGTCCCCCTTATTAGTAAAGTCAAACGACCTCTCCCTTGGCTGATGGGGCTGATGGCAGCTAGTATTTTGGGGGTGGGGGGTGTGACTTACGCTGTTATTGGCACAAGAACACCCAAAATTGACCTTAATAAACTGACCGTACCCGCGCAAGCGCAAAACCTCACGGTACGAATCACAGCCAATGGTACTGTCAAACCGATTCAAAGTGTAAATCTCAGCCCCAAAACAGCGGGTCGTTTGGCAAAGCTGCTTGTTGAGCAAGGCGATCGCATTCAGCAGGGACAAATTATCGCTCAAATGGAAGATGCGGATTTACAAGCGCGATTGTCTCAAGCGAGAGCCAACCTGAGCAAAGCCCAAGCGAGTTTGGCAGAAGCTCGTGCTGGCAGTCGTCCGGAAGAAATTCGGCAGGGAAAGGCTCGTCTGTTGCAAGCTCAAGCTCGTCTAGACGAAGCGCGGGCGGGAAATCCCTCAGAGGTCGATCAAGCCAAGTCGCAAGTCGAGGCAGCTAAATCTCGACTGTCTCTGGCACAGGCACGAGCCAATCGATATGGAAATCTAGCGACACAAGGAGCCGTTTCCGAAGATCGGCGGGACGAGGCGTTAACCGAACAGCGCAATGCCCAAGCCGCTCTTGATGAAGCCCAACAACGCCTACAAAAAGTCCAAACAGGCAACCCACCCCAAATTGCCCAACTCGAAGCGGCGGTGGCAGAAGCGCAAGCAGATGTCCAGCGATTGCAAAATGGCAAGCGTTCTACAGAAATCGACCAGTTTGTCGCGGCTGTTAAAGCGGCTGAAGCTGAGGTGCAAGCGGCTGAAGTTCAGCTCAAAGACACCATCATAACTGCTCCATTTTCCGGGATTGTCACCCAGAAATATGCAACCGTAGGGGCATTTGTGGCACCAACTACGTCAGCTTCCAGTACAGCTTCGGCAACCTCGACTTCAATTATTGCCTTGGCTAAAGGTCTAGAAGTCCTCGCGAAAGTTCCAGAGGTTGATGTCGGACAAATAAAACCCGGACAGGCGGTGGAAGTTATCGCCGATGCCTTTCCCGATCAAGTCTTTAAAGGTCGCGTACAACTGGTTGCACCAGAAGCCGTAATTGAGCAAAATGTAACTTCGTTTCAGGTACGAGTGGCGCTAGAAACGGGTCAAAAAGAATTGCGATCGGGGATGAACGTCGAGCTGACGTTTTTGGGTGAAAAGGTCAACAATGCTTTGGTCGTACCCACAGTAGCGATCATCACTCAAGATGGCAAAACGGGTGTGATGGTGCCCGACCCAAATAACAAGCCGAAGTTTAAACCCGTAACAATTGGACCGAGCCTTCAAAACCAAACTCAGATTCTAGGAGGTTTGAATCAGGGCGATCGCGTATTTATTGACCTGCCTCAAGAATTTAATAAACAGAAGGAAGAGCAGCAGCAGAAAGAGTAGTCAGGGTCATTGGTCATTGGTTAAATAACACGCTTCGTCTCTGTCTGAGCAAGGGACAAATAACAGACAAACAACACATGGATATTGTAGAAAGCATCAAAATGGCAACCACTACCTTAGTGGCGAACAAACTGCGGAGCAGTCTAACGATGCTGGGGATTATCATCGGTAATGCTTCTGTAATTGCCATGATCGGCATTGGCGAAGGGGCGCAGAAGTATGTAGCGAAAGAGCTTGAGTCACTCGGACCGAATGTGCTGTTCGTGATTCCAGGCAATCGAGAAACCCAACGAGTAAGTTTAGATGTGCCGAAGACACTGGTGCTAGAAGATGCAAAGGCGATCGCTAGTCAAGTGCCCTCGGTTCAGGCCGTCGCTTCTGAATCCAACACCCGACAATTGGTAACCTACCGCAATAAGAACACCAATGTGAATATCATTGGTACTACCCCTGAGTTTCTCCCTGTGCGGCAGTTTGATGTTGGTAGAGGACGGTTTTTGACCGAACTGGACATTAAGCGCAGCAATCAGGTAGCGGTGCTAGGTGCTGATTTAGCTAAACGACTATTTGATAACACTGAGCCAGTTGGTCAGCAATTGCGGGTGAAAAATGTATCGTTTCAGGTTGTTGGTGTTCTGGCAGCCAAAGGCTCGAACCTGGGAGTTGATTACGATGATGCGGTGCTAATTCCACTGACCACAATGGCAAACCGAATTGTCGGACGGACTTCTCCCTATGGGATTGAATTAACTTACTTAGTTGCTGCGGCTAAAGATGCTGATAGTGTGCAAGCCGCAGAGTTTCAAATTACGAACCTCTTGCGATTGCGCCACAAACTTACGGGCGAGGATGACTTTTCTATCCGCTCTCAGAAGGATGCACTGGAAACGGTGGGCAAAATCACAGGTGCTTTGACAGTGATGCTAGCGGCAATTGCTGGGATTTCCCTATTTGTGGGCGGCATCGGGGTTATGAATATTATGCTGGTTTCCGTTACGGAGCGTACCCAGGAGATAGGATTGCGTAAGGCGATCGGTGCCCGCGAGCAAGATATCTTGATTCAGTTCATGATTGAAGCGGTGATTCTCTCGGCGGCTGGTGGTGTCTTGGGTACTTTGGTTGGTGTTAGCGGCAACCTCCTGGTTGGTGCGGTGACGCCCTTACAAGCGGGTATTTCACCATCGGCGATCGTTCTGGCTGTTGGGGTTTCTGGTGGTATTGGTTTATTCTTTGGTGTCGTACCCGCACGACGCGCGGCGAAGCTTGACCCAATTGTTGCTCTTAGAAGTGCTTAGTAATGGTAGATCGATTCAGTTCTCAGTCGGGTGTAGTCAATCCTGAGTACAAACCCGTTGTTATTCGCCTTGAGGATGTCTCTAAAGTCTACGGCATCGGTAACACAGAAGTTCGTGCCCTGAATGGGGTGAGCCTGATTGTTGAGAAGGGAGAGTATTGCGCGATTATGGGCGCTTCTGGGTCGGGTAAGTCTACGGCGATGAATATTATTGGCTGTCTCGATCGCCCCACCTCAGGACGCTACTACCTGGATGGTGTGGATGTATCTCAGTTGGCAGATGCTAACTTAGCTGGGATTCGCAATCTTAAAATCGGATTTGTTTTCCAGCAATTCCATTTGTTGGCCCAGTTAACAGCGCTGGAAAATGTGATGTTGCCGATGGTTTATGCGGGTATTCCCCATGCGGAACGACGCGATCGCGCCACGGTGGCTCTCCAGCGAGTGGGGTTAGAAAACCGCCTCAACAATAGACCGAATCAGCTATCTGGCGGTCAGCAACAACGAGTTGCGATCGCCCGCGCTATTGTCAACCGACCTGTTTTACTCTTGGCAGATGAACCGACTGGTGCGTTAGATTCTCGTACCACTCAAGAAGTAATGGATATTTTTACAGAGCTAAATACTAGCGGCATTACCGTCGTCATGGTAACTCACGAGCCAGAGGTCGCACGTCTAACCAGGCGAATTGTTTGGTTCCGTGATGGTGAAGTCATGCATTCTCATCTGACTCCAGAGGAAATGACTCAAGTGGCGGTTTCGTGATTAGTTATCCGTTGTCAAGGACAACTGACTAATCACAAACACCATTAGACTTTGCTGCGCAAGAAACCGACTAAGTTTTGCATAAACGATTGACTAAGGTGTTGCCGTTGGGCTTCATCAATCAATTGTACTGGTAGCGGCTCAACAGGTTGCGCAGGTACGGAGCCAACAACCAAGGGTATTTCTTCTACTAGACCAACGGTAATTAACCGGAACGCCACCTGCTGGACTTTTTCGATGGGTAGTCTTAGTTGCTGGGCGATCGCCTGTAGAGATATTGTGCCTTTGGTATACTCCCAAACCTGCCACTCTAAAGTATCCAGGCGATACTGGGGTTGACCGACAATGATGCTGACCAAACCTCCGTTCGGGTCTGGCAATTTATCCGCTAGAGCGTTCCAGTTTCGTAGCACTCTTAGCCCCACTAATGCGGCTTCTGTTGCGGGTACGCTTAAACCTGTCATTTCTCGCGATGGTATTTGCACGTCCTGCTCAAATTTAAACTCAGCCTCTTTGAGCTGAAACAAGGCACACAATTGCTGCAATACCTGAATCTGGAATAACCGTTTCAGTTGTTCAGCTTGTAAAACACCTTGGTTTTTCAGGTACAAACCCAACGGTTGATCGATCGGGCAACACCAGTGAACCAGTTTGTCAAATACGCGATCGCTTATCCACTGACGACCATCGAGCAGGGAAACTAAACCTTGGTGATCTAACCGATTAGCTGCTGCCAAAATGCGACCTTTACGCACCCATATATAATAGGACTGCTCTGGGGTGGCTGGAGAATCAGCCAAGGCACGAAGCGTCAGTAAGCCTGTTTTATGTCCCTTCTCAATAAACTGAAAAATTTCTGGTAGGGAGAAGTCTGTTATATATCCTGTAACACACATAGTTGTTCAGTTGAAGGCTGGTGGAGTAGCTATCGGGTGTAAGCTTTGCACTTAAAGGTTAGGAAACCCTCTTTACATTACTTGATGTACAATTATTACAGAATTATTATCGATTTTCTTAATCAGTCTAACGATAGATCTCTGTACACTTCCCTACAAAGCAAACGCCCTACCCGATCTGCCTAGCCAAAAGCTCACCTAGTCTGGAAAAATATTAAATTAATTTTTTGGAGTTGTCTCTTTTCCCTTACAGTTCTAGTTGCATCTATAGCTGTGAGGAAAAGCGCTCGGCTAGTTGAATCTGAGTTATAGCTATCTTAGCGAATTTAGTTATTTTTACTACTCTTTCATAAGGATTAAATCGTATTTTCTAATCCTTAGAAGCTTTTGAGATTTATTAAACCTCTGTAAATTGCAATTTCTACGTTAGAGGTATTAGCATCAAAACAAGAATTCTTACTCAAGAAGTTTTGTTATGAGAATCTATTGAATCATTGAGCTTTGCATCAAGTATTGCACTAGTACAATTAAGGCTTCAATCACAGATTCTTTTTGATTGGCATTTAGCGTGACAAAGGGAGGACGATTTTTTTCATCGACGAAGCCTAACGCGATCGCCACATTTTCCTCAGACCATGCCCCCTCACAATCCATGTGGGTCAGACCCACAAGCAGGGGAATTTCCACGCGCTGATTCATAAACGCTAAAAGTCTGCGGGCTAAACGAAAATCACTAGGGCGATGGGCATCTACCAAGAGGATGTAAGCATGAGCCTTCCGAATCAGGATGTCCCACATGAAATCGAAGCGAGCCTGCCCTGGAGTGCCATAAAGGTGTAGTGCCATTCCAGGGGCAAATTGCAAGCGTCCGAAGTCCATTGCCACCGTCGTTCTTTTTTTAAGGGCAGCGCTTTCATCCGTCGTTACCCGATCCGTGTCTACTACAGCGATTTCACTAACCGAACGAATAAACGTGGACTTCCCGGCACCTACTGTACCGGTTACAACTAGACGCATAATTTCCACGCTTACTTGCTCCTCAGGAAACCAAGTAAGTTTTGCATAAATGAATTGCTGGGAACTGGCACAGTACTCTCTTTGTTTTGATTTGTCGCAATCGCAACTGATTCTAGTATGTCTTCTCCCACAACTCTACCGCGAGAGGGCGCGAGCATTGGCACTTCTGCCACTAAACCCACGCTGATCAGCCGGAAGGCAGTCTGTTGCATAGTTTCCACAGGTTGCTTAAACTGTGTCGCCATTACATTGAGAGGAACCGACCCATTTGCCGACTGCCAAACTCGCCCTTCTAGAGAATCCAAGCGCAAGTGACGCTTACCTAAAACCACTTTGGATAACGCAGAAGTTGGTTCGGGAAGCTTGTCTGCTAAGGCTCTCCAGTCTCGCAGCACTCGCAGACCCATCAGTGTTGCTTCAGTAGCTGAAAGACTTAAACCCGTCATTTCCGTTGTTGGCAAAGTTGCTTTCGTGTCAAACTTGAACCGAGCATCCTTAAGCCTAAACAAGCCGCAAATTTGCTGTAGCACTTGGGCATGGAACAGCAGCCTCAACTGCTCTGGTTGTAAAAATCCCTGAGTTTTCAAGTAAAGACCGATTGGCATATTAGCAGGGCATCGATTAACCTGTTCGCGCAGAGCCTCAGGACTTATCCAACCCCGCTGACAAATCATTGCCAGCAAGCATTGGTGGTTCAGGCGATTTGTCACGGCTACGATACGACCTTGGTGCATTAGAGCATGGCGCACTCTTTTCTCTGGACTATGGCTATCGGGTTGAAACCGCAGGGTGAGCAATCCGGTTTTGCTACCTTGATCTAGAAATTGAAATAGTTCTGGTAATGAAAATTCTGCTAAACAACTTGTAATGGCCATCGCTCTTTCACTTATTTCTCAAAATTCGTCCGAAATAGGCGAACATTAACTTATTTTCAAACTGGAGGTGAAGAATTATCAATGTATTGTTACTTTTCTTCCCTCAATGGAATATAAATTTATGATACCTTTGTACATCTTCAACTTTAACTTTTACGCTAAAGGCTAATTCAGAAGTCAAAACCACCCTAAGTAACTAGAAACCTAGAGACAAGGTGCTCTTCAATTAGCGCAAGGCACTTGACTCAATCCGAACTACTATCAGTGTGCCCAGCGTAGCTACCGAACTATCACATATTCACTATTGTATTTGTATTAACCCTCCCAAAGGCTTTAGCACGACACGAACAATTAGTGTTTCAAACTCGAAAACAAACTTAACTTTCGGTTGAGCGAGTCCGATAGCCTGCTCCCGTTCTGGGACGTATTGATAATGATTAGTGATTTTTATTTAATTATCACATCAATTGTAGGAAGCATGGCTTAGGGGTAGCTCCCCTCACTGAACCAGGCATTCGTTATCTCCTCCAGCTTTTGGTGGTAGAAGTAGAGATTTTGTAGGATTTAGACTGTTCGGCTACTGAATGGGAGAGCCACTATGTCAAGAAACTGTGAAGAGAACTCTTTGCCTAAGCCCTACCTGATTTTTGTGCGATCGCGTCTCGCTGGCATATCCACACTCTTTTATTTTACTTTGAGTGTCAGCAAAGAGTTACATTAGCTAGCGGCAATGATGGTCTAGGCTGTTAGTATTTTATTGTTTCCTGCGTCTGCTTCGTCAGCGAACTCAGCTTAAAGCTGCCTTTAACTCTGGAATCACACGCTTAATTTCCAGCATCAGCACCCCTTGTTTAGCCGCCTTACTGGCTAAGACAAGCAGGACAGCATATTCGCCACAGTTAGTGAGTATGCCATAGCCTTGATCGCCCTCAACATAGATGCGGTCTAGAAAGCCTCTGGACAATTCACTGCCGATGCGCTCTCCTAAAGACAGCATCGCCGCTGACATCGCTGATACTCGTTCTTCGTCCATCTCTCCCGGCAAGCTGGAGGCTAAGGGTAGTCCATCAGGAGAAACAAGGGCGGCTCCCTGAACATCGCTTGCGCCAGTGACAAAATTTTGGAGAATGCTCTCAAGCTTGGCTGTATTAATCGTCATTGTAATCCACTACTGGTTGGACATTCCTACGCGCTTTTAGCCGTAGGATTCTGTGGGCTAAACGCGCCCTGTTGAGGCTACTAAAGTCGCTACCGCTAGCTCCGATGCTGCTATCGTCGCTACCGTTTCGCTATCCGGAGCTGCTGTGTTAAGGCTCAACGAGCAAACTTACCATAAAGCAGATGCTTGCTCCACAGTAGATTGAAAAAAAAAGAGTGTTCAACCAGACTTTCTAATAAGCCAAGTATCCCACTTCTATCTAGCATTATTTTGCCAGTGGCTCGAACAGCCGCCTCCAAATGAAGCGATTTTTGCTCGATTGTTTGGAGTTATAGACTTGCTGTCTTGCCCGTTTCCTCCTGGGTAGGAATTGGCTTGACATCGCTGTAGCCCATATTTTCAGCTACCTCGCGCAGCATCGAGATTTGGGCTTCAAAGTCCAGCTCTTCAATTTGAGACAGGGCATCATTAATCGCTTGGGTAGCTTGATAATCTTGTGGCATATCGACTACCGTATCGCCCATCGCCACAGCCCAAGCAAACCAAACCGCTAACTGATTGTTCTCGGTTAGCGCTCCATAAGCACGAGATAGTTCAGTATCTTCACGGTTAACAATAGCTCGCATGGCTGCCAGTTGGTCGTCATCTGACAATTCGTAGAATTCTCCTAGCAGCCGGGGAGCCATTTCCGGGTTAGTCGCCGTGGGAGCAGCGGGCGTGATTGAATCTCCCATTTTTTTATAGACATAGTAGAGCAACGCTAGTTTCTCATCAGTGCCGAGGGCGTCAAAGGCTTGCACTACTTTTTTGGTGTCTGGGGAACGGCTTGAGGAGCGACCAGTTTCTTGAGCTGAGGACATAATTCTTTTTTAAAACCAATAAATGTGTTCAAGCTTAGAAGTATCAGAACTTACTCAAAGAAATCGCCCTCCAATAGAGAGAGTTCGATTGGACGGGTTGCGCGAAACAAAGTTTTTCTTCTCAGGTAATTTAAAGATATGTCTCAAGAGGCAAAGGTGATGGGGATCGCTTTTGATAAAATCAGCGACACGGTTTTAGAAATTAAACGATAGGAGTCTACTATGTCTGAAGAAGTAAAGCCAGACCCAAAGCAAGCCGATGAAATCCATGAAGCACAACTAGCCGCCGAGAGAATGTCTAGCGGTGAAGAGAAGGTTCAAAGTGTTGATGTTGAGGCAGATTATGAAGCCTCTAAAGAATACAGTGTCAGCGACATTGATAAATCTGGAGCAGGTGCAGAGGCGGCGGCTACCGCTACGGCATCTAGTATAGAAATTCCTGAAGCCGATGATATGAGATCGTCACCCGACACGACCGGAAATCCAGATGATTACCGGGAAATGGCGAAAGAAGTTAATCCTAGAGCTTAGGGTTAAGCCTCGCGGACAGTTTTATTGTTGTTGATTGT
>JALYGX010000537.1 GCA_030776905.1 Cyanobacteriota bacterium
AAGTTCTTTCCAGGAGAACTGCTTTCCTACGTAAACGGCAAAAAGCGAAACTTCTAAATAAACCAGGGTTGTTTTAAGCGTTAAAATCGGGTCGTTTGACCAAGAAAAAGAAAACAGAGAAAACAATACCAGCGAAAATAAAAACGGAGCTTTTAAAAGGAGATTGGCTAAAACCTCAATGAAGTCTTTTAGGGTATAGCGAATCCGTGATAATAAAAGAAAGAAGGCAACTATGTAAAAGCTGAACTGACCAACTATGGTAGGAAGTGTGGTCGCCTGTAAAGTCAAAATATGAGGAGTTAATTTATCAAAGGGAGTCATTCCAGCACCTGTAGTGCCGGATATACTTATAATGAAAATACCCAAAACAATCTTCTCTAAATTTGAAACTAGTTTGCGATCTCTACTGGCATAGTGAAAAATAACAGCCGCATAAATAATAAAAATTAATAGTACAAATGCAGTAATTAAAGGGCTACTTAAAATTATTTCTTTCATGATTTTTACGAGTTTTCTTCAAAGCTGCCTCAATAAGTTACGGATGTTAAGCGTAGGGAGCCATTAGTTTAGCAGGGAACGACAAGGGACAAGTCATCGTCGTTGGGACAGGATAGCGAGCTAGTGAGTTTACCTTTATTGTTACCTGTTCGGGACGACTCCTTGAACGATGACCTAAAGTTTAGGCAGTGTTGCCGGGTTGTGAGTGTGAATTTAGGGGTTATTTCCTCAAACGCTCCTCCTCCGGATGTGAGTCTGTACTGCCTGTAAAACTATAGGTGTAAGCTACGCTGTAATCGCGCTTTTGAGGGAAGGGAAAGTCAGCCATATGCACTGGGTATTTTCAGGACCATTAAGTGTTGAAACATTGACAATTGCGATCGCTGATTTACCGCCGTCATTGCACGGTACGAAACTTGTACAGCTATCGGATTTACATTACGATGGCGTGCGCCTATCTGAAAATCTGCTAACTCAAGCCATTGAAGCCGCTAATCAAGCTGAACCGGATTTAATTGTTTTAACTGGCGACTATGTGACTGACGACCCCAACCCAATTCACCCACTGGTGCAACGGTTAAAGCATTTGCAAAGTCGCCTAGGGATTTATGCCATCTTGGGCAACCACGACTTTTATTATCGTCGCTCAAAAGCCCAAATTACAGAAGCTCTTACCAGCATTGGGGTACAAGTTTTGTGGAATCAGATAGCTTATCCCTTAGGGTCAGAATTACCCTTTGTAGGGCTGGCTGATTTTTGGTCTCGCGAGTTCAACCCAGCACCTGTGATGAACCAACTCGACCCCAAAACACCCCGCATCGTCTTGTCCCATAATCCTGACAGTGCCGAGCCATTACAGCAATGGCGGGTAGATTTACAACTGTCGGGTCATACTCATGGAGGGCAGGTGATGATTCCAGGATTTGGACCTGGACCCGCATTGTTTCAAAAGCTTCAGCCCTATGTTCCTAAAGTGGTGCAGTCCTGCATCCCCTTCATGAAGTCGTCTAGCAAGGTAGTGAAGCATTGGGAATGGGCGCAAGGACTACATCAGGTAGGGAAAAACCAGCTATATATCAATCGCGGTTTAGGCAGTTATCCACCAGGACGGCTATTTTGTCCGCCAGAAGTTACAGTAATTACCCTAGTTCAAGAGTAATGAGTGTTGGTTTCCGAGTCTTGTAAAGGACGCCCCAAATCGTTGCTACTTAGACCGAATAGCGATCGCGCCGGCTGACTTTAGGCATTTTAGAAAAAATCCGATGCTTGAGTTGTATCGGGCTAAAGAGGTTGCCATGAGTGAGTAGCATCTCTGCCTTACCTAGGAACAGAAAACCCGTGTCCTGGAGAGCAAAGTGGAAGCGGGCAAGGATTCGCGCCTGCGTCTGTGCCGTGAAATACATCAGAGTATTGCGGCACACCAGTAGATCGAGGCGGGAAATGGGAGCATCCTGAATCAAGTCGTGGCGTCCAAAAATTACAGCACGCCGCAACTCATGGCGGAAGGTGTAGACCGTCTTGCCCGCGTCAAAGTATTTATCCCGCAGTTGGTCGGGAACATCTCGCAGTTGTCTAGGCGTATAAGACGCTAGGCGACCATGAGTAAGGGCATCTTCATCTAGATCTGTAGCGTAGATTTTTACTCGTGAGCGGAATTCCTCTGCCCCTAATGCTTCCGCTAGGACAATCGCTAGCGTATAAGCTTCCTCACCAGAAGCACAGCCAGCACTCCAGATGCGGATCGGCTCGTTGTCCTGCTTAGAAGCAATAATACGCCCAATAACGTCTTCAGCTAGGCTTTCCCAGGCTGATGGATCTCGAAAAAAGGTAGTTACATTCAGTAATAAAGCATCGAATAGGTGAGCGAGTTCAATGGAATTAACTTCTAGGTAATCCAGGTATTCACTATAGGACTCAACCCCCACTTTCAGCATGCGCTTTCTCATCAGGCGCATCAGGCTGGGACGTTGATAGCCAGTGAAATCAAGTCCACGGCTGAGTTTGAGATAGTTGAGTAACGCCTCAAATGCCAGGTCTGATGAGGGTTCACTCATTACACATTCCTTGAATCTCTCCCTCAGAGGATGCCATTAGTGCCACAATGTCAAAAGCAGGACTAAGCCACTTGTCTTGGAGGCTAAAGCTCCTGACGTTGTTATGACTAAGGTCTCCAGAGGTACTTTTCTGCATCAGGTGACCGTCGAGGAATTATTTTTCGCTCTAGCCACTCTTCCTTAAACTTACCTTAAGAATTGTATTTTAAATTCCCCTCTAAAGTAGGGTTGCTCACACAATCATCGATTTTTATGAGCTTGGACTACGTCAATATTCACTAATCTATCTAAAAAATGAATGGCTCAGTCGATGGATTAAATAAAGTCAAGATTTTCACTTTTCCTTAAGGGTTAGCTGAAACCTTCCCCAGGCAATGGTTCAAAGTCAACAATCTCTCCCTCGAAAGGTGAGAGATTAATAAGATTAACCGAGTTATTAAAGTTTGTAACTTAAATGACAACCTTAATCACCAAATAGAGGTAATTCAATAGTATGAAGAATGGAAGTAGCGAAGGGCTGGTAGCAATGCGCGATGACATTGCTCAGCTAGTTATTCATAATTTTTTCATTCGCCCCAACAAGACTGAATCGACTTCTCAAAGGCTTAACGATAAAGCCCTTGGATAAAAAGTAGGGCAGAACAAAGAAAAAACATTCTTGACAGCAGACAAACCTTTGGTACTTTCTCGACAAAAAACGAGGCGCTACATCCATGAGCAATGAAATTTTTGACCAACAGCTCGCGTTGTCTATGCAACGCCTAGAAGAGCTGTGGCGGCGGGCGGATGAACTGCCACAGCCCTCGGTAACCTCCAGGCGGCAAGCTGAAGAATTGCCTGAAGCGTCCCAAGAACTACTCAGACAGAGTCTGACAGAGCTTACTTGTTCTCTGGAAGAGTTACACGTCATTGTCGAGGAACTACACCAACAAAATCACGAGTTACTCGAAAGCCGTATGGCAGTGGATGCCGAGCGCCAGCGCTACCAAGAACTGTTTGAGTTGGCTCCAGATGGCTACTTGGTGACGACTGAAGATGGGACGATCCTAGAAGCTAACCAGACGGCAACAGATTTATTTAATATTTCTAAAAAGCGTGTTGTCGGCAAACCTTTAGTTATTTTTATTGACGCTGAGGCACGGCAAGACTTCTACTCCAAGCTCAAGCAGCTGCAAACAGGCGAGTCAATCAAAAATTGGCACGTTCGGATTCAGCGTCGGCGTGGAGTCTGCTTTACAGCATCAATTGCCGTGTTACCGATACAAGACTCCCAAGGTAAGGTAACAAGATTGCGCTGGCGGCTCTTAGAGCTTACTTCTATCCAGAACAAAAATTTAATTCAACAGCAAAGCGTTAGCCTACAGCCCAGGAGTCATGAAAATAGCAAAGCGTCTCCTCATCTTCAAGAGGCTCACCTATATGAGCCTAGCAGCGATCGCCAACAGCTTCAAACAGCACCGCCGGGAATTGCACCGTTAGCTGCCAAGGATGAACAGCCCCTGTGTGTCTCAACGCCACGAGTAGAGACACCCAGCCAACCCCTAGGCGTGTCGGTTGAGCAACTGGGGAAAGTACTTAATGATATTCTTTCGAGTTCGTCCGACTTCTTGTTTATATGCGATCGCGCTGGCAAATACATCTATGTAAATCAGGCAGCGGCAAAAGCTTGGAATTTGCCACAAAGCGATTTTATCGG
>JALYGX010000538.1 GCA_030776905.1 Cyanobacteriota bacterium
GATTTGCCGAGGTTGGTAGTCAGATCCCAGCTTGTTAGCACAAAATCCTAAATCTCGGCTTTGTCTCGGCTCAATTACCCGTCCCCAATCCATCGGAGTAACGACATACTGCGAACCTTGGGGTTTAAAGTTACCATTCCAACTGTTATTGATGGCAGCCTGATTCATTTGGAATGTCAATTGCCAATCGCGAACGCTAGCGTTGCCCTGATTAATAACCTGCATACTCATACAAAATCCTGACTGCCAATCCGACTGCATATTAGACACCACCTTTAACTGAGATTGATTACTCGTAGCAAAACTAGTACTGCGTTGATTGCTAGCAGGTGGGTTGATAATGACCGGGCTAGCACTTGGTTGATTGCTAGGAGGTGGGTTGATGATAGTCGGGCTAAAACTCGGTTGATTGACGGGCTTTGGGTTGATGATGACCGGGCTAGAATTCGGTTGATTAACGGTCGTTGGGTTGATGATGGTCGGGCGAGAACTCGGTTGAGTGCTAGGACTTACGGAGATTATCGGGGAACTTGCCATGTTCTGGATAAAGCTGTTGGCAATTACCAGTCCCTGAAGCAGTTCTTGCTTGGGAGCCTCAACACTAAGCCAGTCATCTTGCAGGATGCCACCTGTATCTTTGCTGTTAGGGTTCCAACTCCAGTAGGAAAAGCTTAGATCTTTTTTACGGACGAAATCCACCAGCGTCCGTTGCCAAATCCCTTCTTTAGAGAGACTATCACTCTGCCGACCGCCAAACTCACCGATGAAGATAGGAGCAATTTTTTTGGTGGCAATATAGTTCCAGCCTGTTTCCCAACGGCTGTAAAGATTATTGGGAAAACTCCGCTCAGAAAACCAAGGCTGATTGAAGACTCCTTGACCATACTCATGGGGGGAATAGACTAACTTGTTGGGTCGCGACAACCTTACTGGGAAGCGAGCGACTCCCTCTAGGTTGGCACCCATCCAATGAGTCTTTAGCTTCTGACCGGGAACGTTATTCTCAACGCCTTCCACTACAATCAACCAATTGGGATTGATGGCTTGAATCGCATTGCCACATCGTTCTGCTGCCAGACGCCAGTCCGTCGCTCGGTCGTTAGTACCCCAACTGGCTTTACCGTGAGGTTCATTTTTTAGGTCAGCACCAATGATGTTGGCTTGATTTCTGTAGCGGGTTGCCAACATCTTCCAGGTGTCAATCCAGTCAGCTTCCGTAAACCCGTCACCGTACCACAATTCGGGAATGCGCTGGTCATTTAGTCGGTGAGAGTCGAGCAGAATTAGTAAGCCTTGCCGTCCAGCCTCCTGAATAATAGCGTCCATGACTTCTAAGGGTGATTTCCCTTGCAGTTCTTGATTACTGCCAATGCTGAAATCAATGCCACTAACATTTGAGGCTCTGAGAGATTGTACGCCGTAGGGGAGCCGGATGACGTTGTACCCCAGGCTTTTGATTTGCGCTAACATCTCCTTGTAGTCGCGTTTCCATAACCCGTGGGGGGCGTGCAGTTCTGACTCGATGCCAAACCAGTTCACGCCTCTCAGGAGTACGGGGCGACCTGTAGAATCAACGATTTTTGAGCCTTTGGTGGAAAGGGGTACTTGAATTACCGTCGTATTAGCCGCATCCACAGGGTTTTGAGACGGTAAGGTAACTCCAGCGATCGCTAATAATACAAAGGCTAACCCAAACCAAAACATACTTGGAAACAATCTAAAATTAGTTCGTTTCGCTCTAGATGTCCGTTGGAATTGGCTTTTGCTCTGTTGGGCGTGTAGCGGGTTAGCTGCTGTCGTGCCATAGCGTTGGCGGAGCATCCCCTGAGGGTTAGTGCTGCGCTGACTCCGTTGGAATCCTGCCAAGCGGTGGAGCATCCTTAATATGAAGGCGGTTGCGGTGCGGGTAAAGCGAGCGATCGCGTTCGTGAATAATCTCAACATATTTGTAGTCGTGAAGTGGTTGACTTGGTCAGAACGAGAGAGCAGAAGTTTACTCAACGCATGACTTGCTAAATGGTGTTAACATTTGCTGTCCGTCACCCTTGTTAACTTGACAAAATCCAGCTACTAATGTTTCTAATATGACATTTATTTATCGCTCTAGCTGCTTGGAAATTTGCTAACAGTAATGCTTGAGCGGCTATATTCTCTTCAATTCTATAAAGCCTCATGATACTTACAACTCAAGTCTGAACGGCGAATATTACTAGATGCATTTACCCATCTCAGGTTCCTGCTGCGGCATCATAATTTTATCTGTATGAATAATGAAAATTCACCAAATTTTTATCCAGTTTTGGCTTTCTTTATCAGAACTTTACATAATTTTTTTGATAGTTGACGTGAAGGTTATAACTTCACTATCAAAGAAAACGCCATCGAATTTCGCCTCCAAGAGCCATGAACTGGCTAACTCATTTCTCTGGAGTATTAGCAGTAGAGTTTGGCAATTCACAACCAAATTGCTTCGTCCTGCAATATTGTTCGTATAAAAGCCTTCAATCGGGCATCTGGCGGTGACAAGGCTTAGAACGATTTTGCCCAACGTACCAGCGATACCACTGTTTAGAGCTGCGAATTGCCAACCACAGCAATAGTAAAGCGATTAATCCTCCCTGCTGAGGCGCATCAAAGGCAAAGATGACTAAAGCAATGCACAAAAAATCTTGAATAAAGACAACCCATATAGGTAAGCCCCGCAAACGGTAAAACCAGCCAACTTGAACCAGTTGGAGTACAAGCGCCAATAAGCTGCCGACGATACCGACTATCCACACGAGTTGAATTGAGGTTTGAGCAAACTGAGCAACCGCAATCCCCATGATTGCACCGACAACAGGACTCAGAATTAGCTGGAAAACTTGCAACAAGCGCTGTCCCAGCAGCCTTTTGGAAGCAAATAGCTCAAATAACGACCAACTGGTTAAAATGCAGATCAAGACTGGGGGATGAATGTGAGCCAAAAGTGGTATTTTTGACCAAAGACTATCACTTTGCAACAAGCCAATGACAAGAAGGGGCAGGGCAATTCTCATTCCTGCTGCCGCTGACGCCGATAGTGCGGCTAGGAGTTCAATCATTGTTGCTTGTGCCTGCAATACAACTGGATTGGTTAATTCCCACGTTAACCTAGGATTAGCTTGAGTAACTGCACTCCAACTGATTGGAAGGCTATTGGGTAAGAGCCACTAATCTACATCTTTAGTGTAATTGTTCGTTGGACTATCGTGTGTCTTTCTGGTAACAATCGAGACCCGTTGGATTGAACCCGATTGAAAACGGCTGTAAGACCTGAGTTTGACGCCGGTGAAGTCAGAATCTGCTGTCATCACCTCAGCGTTACCAGTCGCAAGACAAACTTAGTATCTAACTTTATCGCGAAACCTTTCTTGAAATGTAGCTATAGATACAGATTTTTTGTGCTTTAATTAAATTATCTAAGAAAAAGTCAGAGCTTTTCTTGCTCGACAGTCCTTTCTCCTCTCTGAGGAAGGGAGCAGGTGGTTAATTTGCTCAGATGCCAACGCGATTGAGCGCGTCTTACAAGCTTCGTATCCCAATACAAACTAAACGCTACTTCACTAGTGCTGTGATCGGGTAGTTGCACATCTTCCACTTGGAGGAGATGTCGATGTGATGTGTGTTAAGTATGTCTTGCTCTTAAGTATCTAGCTTAAGGCGAGAGTGCTTAATGCGTGCTCATCTTCCTTCTTCTTTGAATGGACATCTCTATCCAGTCCAGTTAAGTAAAAGGAGAAACAGCCGATGTCTGATTCATTATTTTCTGATGCTAGTAAACGATTGGAAACAGCGCTGAAATACGTTTCAATTTCCGATGATGCAATTGAACACTTAAAATATCCAAAATCAAGTTTAAGTGTTTCAATTCCCGTGCGGATGGATGATGGAACGTTAAAGGTTTTTCAGGGCTATCGCGTTCGATATGACGACACTAGAGGTCCAGCTAAAGGCGGCGTGCGATATCATCCCGGTGTTTCATTGGATGAAGTACAATCTTTAGCCTTTTGGATGACCTTTAAATGTGCCGTTTTAAATCTTCCCTTCGGCGGTGGTAAAGGCGGAATTATAGTCGATCCCAAGGCGTTATCGAAACTAGAATTAGAACGTCTGAGTCGCGGATATGTAGATGCGATCGCAGATTTCATCGGACCAGATGTTGATATTCTCGCTCCCGATGTTTACACTAACGCCATGATCATGGGCTGGATGATGGATCAATACAGCATCATCCGCCGTCAAATTAGCCCTGCTGTTGTCACGGGTAAACCGCTGACAATGGGAGGAAGTGCGGGTCGCGATGGAGCAACGGCTACCGGGGCTTATTTTGTAATGCAAGCCATTTTACCCAAATTTGACCTAGTGGCGAGCCAGACAACTGTAGCTGTTCAAGGATTTGGTAAGGCAGGTGCTGTGATAGCCGAACTCCTTTATAAAGCGGGTTATAAAGTCCTTGCCGTCAGTGATTCTCAAGGAGGTATTTATTCCTCAAAAGGGTTAGATATTCCTAGCATTCGACAATTTAAAGCCTCAGGCAATGGTATCAAAGCGCTCTATTGCCAAAATAGCGTTTGCAACCTTGTTGACCATGAAGTTCTGACTAATGAGGAACTTTTAGGTTTAGATGTCGATGTCCTAATTCCTGCGGCTTTGGAAAATCAAATTAATGAGACAAATGTCAATAACATCAAAGCCAGATATATCTTTGAAGTGGCTAATGGCCCGGTAACGTCTGTGGCTGACAAAATTTTGTCAGCCAAGGGAATCTATGTTTTCCCTGATATTTTAGTCAATGCTGGAGGCGTTACGGTTAGCTATTTTGAATGGGTACAAAACCGCAGTGGGCTTTATTGGACATTAGAGGAAGTTAATCAACGATTAAAGCAGAAAATTGTGGAGGAAACCGAACGAATCTGGTCAATTTCTCAGGAACTTGCCATTTCAATGCGAACAGCCGCTTATGTTCATGCACTGAATCGCCTTGGGGAAGCACTCAATGCCAAGGGTACGAGAGATTACTACATCAACGGTCGAGTTTCCTAGCCTAAGCGTGCCTGTTTTCAAACCCCCACGCTCCCCCTTTATCCTGTTTTAAGGGGGACTGAGTTCTTAAAAGTTCCGCTTTTTAAGAGGCACGGCAGGTCGTGCCCCTACAATAATTAATAGGCAAATACTGGCTGTTAGAATTCAGTCAGTTTCTGGTTCTGGGCTTTACTTCCATGAGTCACATTGTTTCTAACCGTCGTAGGCGTTCAAAGCGTGTAGATATAATGCCAGCGCTACCGTTACGTGTTCCTAGTAGATTGCTGGCGAAAGGACTGCTCGTGATGCTACTGGGTATAGCGAGTACGCCAGTCATTGCTCAACTGGCGATCGCACAAAGAGTGGCTCCAACTCAAAAGGCTGCCCAAACCGATGCGATCGCCAAACAGTTACTAGGGCAGTGGCAAGCCAAAGACCCCAAATCAAACGCTGCCTTCACATTTATTTTTGCACCAAATAATACCTTATTTGTGGTGCTACCAGCCGCTGATGGCTCTTCGATTGCCCTGAAGGCAGCTTATCAGATTAATCCGACAACTCAGCCGATGCAACTAGACATCCAAGTTAGCCCTGAGGAAAAAGCTGCAACGATTTTTGAGTTTACTACTGAGGGTAAGTTGCGTTTAGCTTTGCAGGGACTGACTCCTGGATTAGCCAGACCAACAGAGTTTAAGGGTAATGCTACAGTGTTTGCCAAAACATCTGAGATGACCACACTGCCTGAGAACATTCAAGTGGTTGCGCTGGAGACTGAAAAAAAGAAAGCAACACAAACTGTACCCATACAATACATCACCGTATTGAGCAAAGCACAACAGGATTATTTCCTAAAACACGGAAAATTTGCGGCTGATGTTCAAGAACTGCGCATTGATACTAACTTGGAGACTGAGAATTATCGTTATCAGATCGTGCCTCAAGGCGATCGCACCCAAAGTGTGACAATTACTGCTCAACCCAAAAATTCTGGACTTCCCAGTTACATCGGCGCTGTGTTTGCCACCCAAGCCAATGGGAAAACGATCACAGTTGGTGGGATTTGTGAAACCAATCAACCTTCGACCTCACCCCCAGCCGTACCCGGTGCGCCTACCAACGGCTCATCAGAAATTCAATGTCCGGCAGGCTCTCGTTTCCTACGATAATTAATCTTGGCAGGGGTGAAGTGAGGGAATAATTACAAATTTTTTGGTAACAGGAGAAAAGGCGAAAGGAATTCAAACCCCCTTTTACCTTTTCCCTGCTGCCGCTATATTCAGACTCAAGCAGAGGTGACGAGCCGCTTCCGCAGGGATTCAGCTCTGCGTTTAGCGATCACATTATTTGGCTCGTACTTCAAAGCGTCTTCGTAAACTTGCAATGCCTGAGCCGTCAGCTTCTTACGCTCGTAAACGTGACCCAAGTTATTGAGCGCCGTAACATACTCCGGATTGGCTTTTAAGGCTTCTTTGTATTCGCGAATAGCAATATCGTACTGTTCTTGGCAAAAGTAGGCGAAGCCTAAAGCATTGTGGACGGGGGCAAGGTTTTCTTCCTCAGCATCCAAACCTTTGAGCGCTTTTTGCAGCACAATGATCGCTTGTGCAAAAAGTTTTTTGTCTGAATAGATACTCCCCAACTCGTAATACTCTTGAACAGTCCCCCGCTCTTTTTTTAGCTTTCTTTCCAGCCGCGACATGGAACTTTCGACTTTACGAGTTTTGAGGACTTGACGAATAACCGCCCAACCGGCAACAGCAAGCAGCGCCAGCAATACAGATAGATAAACAAGAGGAAGCGAATTCTCCATGATCTTTGAAACTATGCCGATTTTAATCTTTCCCTATGGTAGACCCCAAGCGGCAGCACGTTCGGCTAGCCAGCCCGATGCTTGCCAACGCGCGATCGCTTCATTCACCCGATCTTGCAACTGGGCATACTGCACGCCCTTCGGCATCACGACACACAACGCTTCAGCAGAAAGCTGCGATGGCAGTAGCCGATACTGAGGATATTCCTGTAACCAGCCAGCTAGGATGCTTTTGTCGGCTGCAAAGGCACTAGCACCGCCATTCTCCAAAAGTAATCGCGCCTCTTCGTAAGAATTCACCCCCACTAGCTTTGAGGTAGGTAAATTGTATTTCACCACAGCGATTGTACTTGACTGCTTCAGTACCGCGATCGTCTTGACGCTAAGATCGCTCAATTTTTGAATAGAGGCATCCTTTGTAATTAAACCCGTGCCATCTAGATAGTAGGGTCTACTTAAATCCACCACTCGCAAGCGCGACTCGTTTTGCGTCACTCTAGCGATCGCCAGATCGACTTTCCCATCCAACACCACATTCAGGCGATCGGCATTCTTCACGGGTTGCAATACAACCGCATCCGGTTTCCCTAACAGTTCTTCAGCGAGGCGCTTCGCTAGGTCAATTTCCAATCCTTGTAGGTTGCCCGTCGCATCTCGAAACCCCAAAGGACGCAGATTATCTTTTACGGCAACAATCAACTGGCCCCTCTGCTGAATCTCATTGAGTGGGGCACTCGAAACGGAAGGGGATGCCACAAGCGACATCCCCACTAACCCAATGGCTAAACTCCCGCTAAAAAACTTGTGGCTTACCATTTTCTAAGTGTTGAGCGCTGAGTACACCGGAGCCAAGCCTGAGGATGGTGAGTGAAATCATCAAAAACATACTAGTACTCAGCACTCAGCACTTAGCACTTTTACTTTCCAGCTTGAGTGGCGAGTTCCACCACTTTAGTAAAGCTAGCTGGATCGAGTACTGCCAATTGTGCCAGCATCTTGCGGTTTATTTGGATGTTGGCTTTCTTCATCAAACCTGCCAACTGGCTATAGCTCACACCATTTTGACGTGCTGCTGCATTAATGCGAGTAATCCAGAGGCGTCGGAAATCCCGCTTCCGCTTTTTGCGATCGCGGTAGGCGTTACGTAGCGCCTTCATCACATGTTGATTGGCAGTGCGAAACAGAGTTGACTGCGAACCCCGGAACCCTTTAGCGAGTTTAAGAATTTTTTTGCGTCGTTTACGAGCGACGTTACCGCGTTTTACCCGTGTCATGGCTAGTTATTGGTTGTTAGTTGTTGGTTATTAGTTATGAAAGACTAGCTTTATCTTGGGGCGCTTTTGTTTAGAGAGCCAGAAAACTCTCTTCGCCACCGCCCTCTCCTAATCTTTATAAATAGGGCAGCATCAAGCGTACATTCTCAGCGTCACTTTCATGCACAAGAGATAACTGAGACAGACGCCGTCTCCGTGATGAGTTCTTGTGCTCCAGCATATGGTTTTTAAAAGCTTTGCGGCGTCTAATTTTGCCACTGCCGGTCGCTCTAAAACGCTTTGCTGCTGCTTTGCGGGATTTTAGTTTAGGCATGGACTGATTTGAATAAGGGCACAATCTACAATATTACTACTATGTAGGTTACCCCGGCAAATTTAGCTGGGCAAGTGCGCCGGAGCCAAGCCTGAGAAGGCTGAGTGAGGAGAGAGCTGCTGGTGTTTTCGCTGTACGCCAACCTTACCTGATATGGGTCTAAGTGATGTGTTCTCGACAGCGTTTCAGATAGATTTGAGCAACTGTGTCCTTTGGGTTAACCTGCAGACATTTTTCAAACAGTTGTGTCGCTGCGGTGAAAGAACCTAAATTGTAAAGCAATAAGGCTTCTTCAAATTCTTTTTTTGTAACTAACTTACCTTCATAAATGGGGGGTAAGTCCGCATCAAATACCTCATAAACACTAACCGCCCTTGATTTCCCCCTCACGTTGAGGCGATCGATGATGCGAAAGGCATATTGATTATAATCTTCTAACTGCAAAAACGTGTGGTGAGAGATTAACAACGACACGCCATAATTCTTGGTCAATCGTTCCAGACGCGAGGCTAAGTTGACGGCATCGCTAATTACAGTGCTGTCCATTCGAGAGGCTCCCCCAACTGTACCCAGCATTAAAGAGCCTGTATTAATGCCAATACCAATTTGAATTGGTACGTAGCCAGAATTGGCACGATGTTGATTATATTCAGTCAGTCTTTGCAGCATTTCAATTCCGGCTTTGACTGCATTATCAGCACCACCATCAAACAGTGCCATAATCTCATCACCAATGTACTTATCAATGAAACCCTGATTTTCCATCACGGCAGGTTCCATGCGAGATAAGTAAGCATTAATAAAATTGAAATTTTGTTGGGGTGTCATGCTTTCCGACAAGGTGGTGAAGTCCCGAATATCGGCAAAGAGTACCGACATCTCTTTCTGCACCTGATCGCCTAGTTGGACATCAACAATACTTTCTTTGTGCAAAAACTGGAGAAATTGACGCGGCACAAAGCGTGATAAGGCTTCGTTAAGTTGAAAGAGTTCCTCAGTGAATTTTTTACACTCGGCTTCTATCCATTTGCGTTGGCTGATATCTTGAAAGGCGACGATCGCATAAGCAATGTTGCCCTTTTCATCAAAAATGGGTGTTTCCCAAGCTTCTAGGGGAATAATCTTGTCCCCTTTGCGGATTTCCAAATCGTCAATTGTTGCACTTTCACCCTTCAAGGCTCGCACTCCAGGCAAGCGATCGCTGGGATACGGCTGATTGGTTCCCGCCCTATAGACTTGATAAGCCTCGCTCAAATCCTCTACTGTGGCTGACGGTACGCATAGTTTGCCCAGGAGTTGCTTGGCTATGCGATTGCCGTAGTAGGGTTTACCCTGAGCATCCAAGATTCCCACACCTACAGGCACGGCTTCTAGGAATTGAACCAGCTTCCTCTGACTCTCACGAATCACCTCTTGTGCCTTATCAAACAGCAGTTCTTCAACAAAATCGCCATGTTCGGTTGCCGTTTCTAATAAAATCTCCAGATCGGCCTTTTCCTGGCTTACCATTTCCACAAGAGACTGGAGTTGTACAGCAAATGCTTTTAGTAAGGCTGCGGCACGCTGGCGTTCAACAATTTCGGCTTTTAGTTGTTTATTCGACTCCTGCAACTGAATTTCAATGGTGTCAGCATGGGTAGTCGTGGTTTCCAGTAAGATTTCCAGATCGGCCTTTTCCTGCTTTACGTCTGCCAGTTCCCGCCGTAGCTGTTCTATTTCTAAAAATAGCTGTTCTGTTGATAGTTGTTGTGTGTGCATCATCAGAGGATTTATCCTTGACAAATAGTAGGTTTTATGGTTTATCTATAAACGATGCACCTTACACAGTTCCTATTGCAACTCTAGCTGCAAAGAGGGCATCAACCGTTGCAAGTTCTTCAAAGACTTTGCCTGCCAGGGGATATTATTAGAGCCTTTGACCACCATCTGAATAGTCCCTTTCTGACGCACCTTGATTACATACTTTGACAGAACATTTATTCCAGAACTGTTCAAAAATTCCAGTTTTTGTAAATTTAGAATAATCTTCCCAGGCTCTCGATCAGCGAGATCGTTCAATAACTTTACGATTGGCGCATACTCTTCTATCCCACTCAACCGCAGTGAACCTTCACAGCTTACAGTTTCGGTAAGCAGGTCATAGCAGATGCTGTAATCGTCAGTC
The DNA here is from genome assembly GCA_030776905.1 of Cyanobacteriota bacterium. Classification (GTDB taxonomy): domain Bacteria; phylum Cyanobacteriota; class Cyanobacteriia; order Cyanobacteriales; family Coleofasciculaceae; genus CADCTM01. The sequence continues at coordinate 10,605 of JALYGX010000538.1, forward strand.
TTAATCTCCATTATCCCAAAGCTCTTTTCCTACTCTTAGTGACCGAGGGAATCTAAACTTTCAACTGTACCATTGTGGTCACAGCGATCGCTTCTGGGTCTTTTTGGATAGTCTCGAACTTCCAACCGAGCTGTGCTTGATAATCATTGATCATGGTCAGCAAGCCCAATCCAGAAATGCTCTCGCTCTCATCTGAAG